>JBKCFX010000539.1:0-1464 GCA_046303595.1 Bacteroidia bacterium | reverse complement strand
TGTGTTTTTTTGCTATTTGCCATTTCCCAATGAAACAGTATTTTGGTATACAGGAATGATTGCCTACATGCCCTCAATTACAGCCTGTTTGTATTGGGTGGTGCTGCATCAGAAGGCTTCAAAAAATATACTCGAGCAAATACTATGGTTTATATTGCCGGTTTTTGCCGGCGGAAGCGGAGAACTTAGTTTGTGTCTGATGGGTTGGTTGCTCGCAGTGAACTTTGATTTTACGTCGCTGAATCGAAAATATGCTGTGGTTTGCGGATTGTTTGCTGTTGCAGCCGGTTTAGAATTGCTTTCGCCCGGAAGTGCCGAACGGATGCGGTATTTTACCGAAACGGCCGGAAATCCCAATCGAAATATGGAGTTTTCTGCAACAAACAGCGTTAAATGGCTCTGGTATTATCTACGCGACTGGACCCGCTCAACTCCGGTTTTATGTATGGCGCTGATTTCTGCTGCTTTTCTTAAATCGGATTCGTGCAACCGTTTATCTGCAAAACAATATTTGTTGTGGCTTTTAGGGATATTGGTTCCGTTTACCATGTTTTTTATTTTTCATTATGGAACAGGAATGACACATGCACCAAGCCGGTTAATCAATGTCGTATATTTATTTCTCCAGGTTTACTTGTTTATTAGCGTATTTTACATTGTTCGGCGGTCTAGAAATCTGAATGTGGAAAACGGATATCCTTTGGTATGGATGGCAGTTTTGATTTTTGTTTTTCAGGCAAGCTATTCTAGCAGGTGGCGCGGTGCTGTTGCCGATTTTTCTGTGCTTAAATCATATACCGAACAGATGAAAAAACGATTGATGCAGACAAATCAATTCAGTACGCAAAATTCCTCGGCAACTTTAGTTCTAAAGCCAATTGCCCCAATACCCTATACGTCATTTTTCTCCGAATTAAGTTCCGATTCAACGCACTGGTATAACGAAGGGTATGCATCTTACCACAAAATAAAATCGGTTCGATGTTCTGAAGATTGATTTCAGGATTTAAGCGTATCTAGTGCTTCATATCCATTTGAAGAACGACTTAAGAATAATTTCATACTTTTGTTAACCCAAAATTAACGCTGCATGACTCGACCGCGCCGCAATGTTGTTACCCTTGGAGAATTTATTATCGATAAACAGGCCGATTTTCCTTATGCCAAAGGTGAACTTTCGAGCTTGTTGAGCGATATCAGCATCGCCGCCAAGATTGTAAACCGCGAGGTTAACAAAGCCGGATTAGTGAACATTCTCGGTGAAGCCGGTTCCGACAACATCCAAGGCGAGTCGCAGAAAAAACTTGATGTTTTTGCTAACGAGCAATTTTTAGCAGCGCTTGCATCCGGTGGTGAATGTGCCGGCGTAGCTTCCGAAGAAAACGATGATATTATCCTTTTCGATGGAAATGCATCCTCAGGAAAATACATCGTTGCCATGGATCCGCTCGATGGTTCTTCAAA
>JBKCFX010000538.1:0-3732 GCA_046303595.1 Bacteroidia bacterium | reverse complement strand
TAATTGATGCGTTCGTTAAATGCTTTTGCTGTGTTCACTGCATCCTGCCCCGTCATCGAATCAACCACAAATAAGGTCTCATGCGGTGTTACGGCTGGGTTAACTGCAGCTATTTTCTGCATCATTTGCTCATCGATGGCCAAACGTCCGGCAGTATCGATAATAATTACATTCTTTCCTGATGCCGTTCCGTGTGCAATGGCTGCCTGCGCGATGGCAACCGGATTTTTGTTTTCCTCGTCGGCAAAAACTTCGACACCAATTTGCTCTCCGAGAACTTTTATCTGATTAATGGCAGCGGGTCGGTACACGTCGCCGGCCACAAGCAATACATTGCGGTTCTTTTTTGTTTTGAGATAATTCGCCAATTTACCCGAAAACGTTGTTTTACCGCTTCCCTGCAATCCGGCTATCAAAATAATAGCAGGCGATCCGTTTAGATTGATATCGGTTTTGTCGCCGCCCATCAGTTCGGTTAACTCATCGCGCGTAATTTTGACCAGCAATTGACCGGGCGAAATAGCAGTTAAAACATTGGCTCCGAGCGCCTTTTCTTTCACCTTATCGGTAAACTCTTTCGCGATTTTATAATTCACGTCGGCATCCAACAAGGCTTTCCGAATTTCCTTCACGGTTTCGGCAACATTGATTTCGGTAATTTTCCCTTGCCCCTTCAGAACCTTGAACGCACGTTCAAACTTTTCACTCAGATTTTCAAACATAATGCGCTAATTGTTTTATTAAAAGCCTACAAAATTAATAAAATGAATGCATCTCACGCGATGCTTTTTTCGGACTACGGCATCGGAATGAATTACATCCGTTTGGGCATTTCGATACCAAGTAAATTCATCGCCTGCGCAATCGTTTCGCCAGTTTTTTGGGCGAGCATCAACCTAAAGGAAGCCAAATTCGAATTGCTCTCCTTGAGAATGCTGAAATCGTGATAAAACTGATTGAAGGATTTTGCCAAATCGAAGGCATAATTGGCAATGAGCGCAGGACTATACTCGCGGGCCGCCAGTTGAATTGTACTTTGGTAGCCTTCGAGTAGACGAATAAGCTGCCGGTGCATGGGTTCGTTTTCAAGCTTTGAAGCCTCAAAATTGGAATTTACCATTCCCGAAGCCTTGCGCAAAATACTTTGAATGCGCGCATAGGTGTACTGAATGAATGGGCCGGTATTGCCGTTAATGTCAATGGATTCTTCGGGATTGAAAACCATCCGCTTTTTTGGATCCACTTTAAGAATATAATATTTCAACGCGGCAAGGCCAATCTGACGAAAGAGGATTTCACGTTCTGAATCAGTAGCGAACTCCGTTTTACCCAACTCTTCCGATTTCTTCTTCGCTTCTGCTATTACTTCGTCCATCAGGTCGTCGGCATCTACAACCGTTCCTTCGCGCGATTTCATTTTACCCGAAGGAAGATCGACCATACCATACGAAAGATGATAGATTCCATCAGCCCAGGTATAACCAAGTTTTTTTAAACCAAGTTGCAATACCTTGAAATGATAATCCTGCTCATTACCAACAACATAAACATAATTCGAAGCATTGAATTCTTCGTGGCGCAAAACGGCTGTTCCCAAATCTTGCGTAATGTAAACCGATGTGCCGTCGGATCGAAGCAGAAGCTTCTGATCTAGACCCTCTCCGCTCAAATCGACCCAAACAGAACCATCGTTATTTTTGTAGAGCGCCCCTTTTTGGAGACCTGCTTCTACAATATTTTTACCGAGTAAATACGTATTCGATTCGTAATAGATTTTATCAAACGAAACACCAAGTCGCTTGTAGGTGACATCGAATCCATCGTAAACCCAGCCGTTCATGGTTTTCCAAAGGCTAATTGTGGCATCATCGTTTGCTTCCCATAGGCGCAACATTTCTTGCGCATCCTTCATCAAGTAAGTGCTGGAAGCGGCAATGCGTTTGAGTTCTGCGCGAATTTCGTCGCGTTTTTCATCGTTCGCATCAGCCAACTTTGATTGAAGCGTTATCGCTTTTTCCTTCAACGTAGGTTCTACCGCATCAAATTCGCCATGCTCGATTGCTGCAAGAATAGGATCTGTTTCAATCTTTAGCTCCTTATCGAAAGCCACATAATATTTTCCTACAAGGTGATCGCCTTTCAAACCTGATGATTGAGGCGTTTCCGTTCCACCTGCATTTTTCCAGGCTAGCATCGACTTGCAAATATGAATGCCGCGATCGTTCACTAGGTTTACGCGAATCACTTCGTTTCCTGCGGCTTCAAGAATGCGGCTAACGGCATCGCCGAGCAGAATGTTTCGGATATGCCCTAAATGCAGGGGTTTATTTGTGTTTGGCGATGCAAATTCAACCATCACCTTCCTCTTTTGTACATGTGCATAATCCAAATTAGGACGAAACTGCAGCAAGTAATTAATCCAGAACTCAAATTTTAATACAATGTTAAGAAATCCATTTACCACATTATAATGAGAAGCTTCCGGATTTGAATCACAAAAAGCCTTTCCTATTTCATCAGCCGTTTGAGTCGGATTTTTAGCGGAAAGCTTTGTCAACCCAAAACAAACGAGCGTAAAATCGCCTTCAACATCTTTCCGAGTTTCCTGAATTACGATTTGTTTTGGATCCAATGTCGGGTAAAGCGAGCGAACGACTTGTAAGATTTGTTCGCTAAACCAGTGAGCGGGTTGCTTCATAATTATGCTTCAAGTGCAGCATCGGTTGCTGCTTCTAATAATTTAAATGCGGTTTCGGCCATTGCATTTTCGGTATCGAGTGTTGGATTAATTTCAACAAACTCGAGGCAACAAACACGCTCATCGCGGCAAAGCGATTGAAGCAGTTCGCGCGCTTCCTTAATGCGGAGGCCTTGCGGAACAGGTGTTCCGGTACCAACAGAAATTTTCGGATCGAGGCTGTCGACATCGAACGAAATGTAAATTTTGGAACAATCCTTTAAGCGATCGTTCACAATTTCAACTACTTCTTCTACCCCAATCTGACGCAATTCGCGTGTTGTAATGTTTCGTACACCATGCCTCTCCAATAGATAATCTTCCTGTGCCTCGGTATCACGCACACCAATATATATGAGATCGTCATACGTTATTTTAGGTGTTATTCCGCCTATATTTTTAAGCTTTTCCCAGAGCTCCTCAGTTTTTTCATCGAGTTCATTGGTCTGCACTTCGAGATTATCTTCGGCTAGCGCTGTTGCCAGCGGCATACCATGTAAATTACCGGAAGGAGTAGTATATGGCGAGTGAATATCGGCATGTGCATCAATCCAAATAACACCAACACGCGCATCGGGGAAGGCCATTTTAATTCCGGCAATTGTGCCCCCCGCGGTGCTGTGATCGCCCGCGAGAATAATTGGAAACGTATTTGTTTTCTTTAAGTTTTTTGCAATTGCCGTCGACAGTCTTTCATAAATCTTTACCAAACCACGAATCCGTTTGGCATATTTATGATGCACTTTTTCGAGCAGCATCCAATTTTCATCCTCAATATCTATCGAATCATACTTGCGAAAGTAGCTACTTTCGAGGTCAATGGCTGCAATTTTTAAGGCGTCTACACCAAGGCTGGCGCCGCGTGTTCCGGCACCTAACTCCGACCGAAGTAAAACAAGCTTTGGCTTTCGCATAAATCTAAATTACTTACTTCTCGCTTTGAATTGTACAAGTAAGTTAGTTACTTTTGCAATTCAACTACACTACCTCTTAAT
>JBKCFX010000537.1:0-7190 GCA_046303595.1 Bacteroidia bacterium | reverse complement strand
ACAGCGGGTTGTGGATTCGATGTGAAGCCTGTAACGGTTACGATAAATGCGCTTCCAACTCCAACCTTTACAGTTTCCTCCTCCACTGTATGCGCTGGTTCGAGCAGTGTTATTTTTACCACGCAAAGTGGTATGACCGGCTATACCTGGAATATTACAGGAGTAGGTAATAGCATTGTTTCGGGCGCAGGAACAAACTCTGTTATAACCTCATGGGGATCGAACGGAGGGAACGTTACCTTAAACTATACTAACCCCAATGGTTGTACTGCTGCAAGTGCCATTAGTCAGGCAGTAACCATTACCCCGCTTGCTACACCTACTTTTACAGTTACTGGCGCAAGTCCGGTTTGTCAGGGTGCCATTAGTAATGTATTTACCACGCAAACAGGCCGGTCTAATTATTTATGGTCTGTGGTTGGTGGTACCATTACGGCTGGAGGTACATCAACCAGCAATACGGCAACAATTACTTGGAACACCCCCGGTACCGGTATTGTGGCTGTAAACTATTCCAATGCTGCAAGTCCGCTTTGTTTTGCCAACACGTACACTCAAAGCAATGTTTCGGTAAATGCAACAACGGCCATAACAAGCCAACCGACTGCTCCGGCTTCAATTTGTGAAGGCAGCGGCACTCAAACCTTGAGTGTTACGGCCACCGGACTAGCATTAAGCTATTCGTGGCGGAGAAATGGAATAGCCCTCAGCAATGGTGGCGTAATTTCGGGGCAAGGAACCAATACGTTAACCCTCACCAATCCGCTAAGTGCAAATGCGGGTAATTACGATGTTGTTGTTTCCGGAACCTGCGGTTCGCCTGTAACTTCAAGCGTTGTTGCGGTTGCAATAAATGCTGCACCCGCTGTTTCGGTGCAACCTTCGGCCGCTGACGTATCATATACCCTGAACCAGTCGGCGACCAATTTATCGATTACTGCAACGGCAGGTAGTGGAAGCATAACAGGGTATCAGTGGTGGTCAAATACCTCTCCTACTATTGTTGGCGCATCACTTCTTCCAGGCGCCACGGGTAATGTCTACACTCCATCAACTGCGGCAATCGGAACGCTCTATTATTTTTGTGTAATTACCAACAGTAACGGATGTTCGGTAAACAGTGCCATTTCGGGTGCCATAACGGTGTATCCTATACCCAGTATTAGCTCAGTAACGGGCACAACACCTTTGGTTTCAGGGCAAAGCCCATTCACCGGCTACCGTGGCCAAACGCTTACCATAAACGGACTTAATTTTGCTTCAAACGCCACAATAAGCATCGATGGTGTTAATGCAACGGTTACGTTTGTTAATTCTACGCAACTTACGGCTGTGGTAAACAATACGGGAGCCAATGCAACGAGTACCATTGTAGTTACGAACCCTACCGGTGGCGCGTTTTCGAGTCAATCGTTTAGTTTTATCGGGTATATAACCAATACACCTTCCGACTGGGCAACACCATCAACCTGGCTTGGCGGTTCGCTTCCGCTCAACGGTTCAACCGCCACTATTGCCCATGCCACAAGCTGCAGTACAATTGTAGCAGCGGTTATGAACAATGTCATCGTGCAACCTTCGACAACGCTTACCCTTAGCGGCGAGCTTGCCAGTGCAAACATTAGTCTTAACGGCACACTGGCTTTCGGCGGAACGGGTGTACTCGATATTTCAAGCGCGTTTACCTTGGGTGGAAGCGCCACATTCACTTGCGGAACAGGTACGGTACGTTATTCCGGTGCCGGCGATCAAACTTTATTTAGCGGGCAAAACAATCTCACGTATTACAACCTCACCCTGGCCGGAAGCGGCAATAAATCACTCAATACGGCAGCCGACTTTACCGCACAAAATATTGTGGTGAATGCAGGCGCTACCCTTCGAATGCAGTACAGCAACAACGATGCGTTTCTTATCGGCGACTTTAGTGTAAACGGCAACCTGAACGCCGAAGCCGGTACAATTCATTTTACCGGCACAAACGATCAGAATATCACTTTTGAAGGGGCCGGACCACTAACGTTTAACAACCTGCGCAACGCCAAAACAGCCGGCGTGCTCCGTTTAAACGGTAACATAAAAGTAAACAATACACTAAGTCTCGAACAGGGCAACATCAATACGCTTGGTAATATGCTTGAGTTGGGTAAAGATTTAACTCAAACGGGCACTTTAAACTACACAGCAGGCATGGTACACGGCATTTTCCGCCGCTGGTTTGCTGCCGAAACCAATAGTGGTGTAGCTTCGGGCTTCTTCCCCATGGGGCAACTCATTGCTTCAAATTGGAAGGGGAGGGGCGCACTGCTTGAATATACCTCGGCCCCTACAACCGGCGGACATCTTACGGTTGAGTTTATGCCAATACCCATGATTAATGGTACATTGGGCACACAAACCTTCATACCGGCGGGCAGCACAGGCGGTGCCGGGTTCCAGGTTTCAAATTTCTCGAACGACGGATACTGGAAAATTGACAATCAAAGCGGAACATTAACCGATGGATTATATTCCTTAGCCTTAACCGGCGAGGGCTTTTCGATGCCCAACGGACTAACCCAAGTAACCATGGTAAAGCGCGTGGGCACAGGCAACTGGTTTTGCCCGGGTACGCATTTGGCACCTACGGGTACGGCTTCAGTTCCTACCTTGAGCAGATCCGGCATTAGCGGATTTTCGAACTTTGGCTTTGCCGGTGGCCCAAACAATCCGCTTCCGGTAATTTTACTTAGCTTCGAGGCCACCTGCACTGCGAGCGAAATTACCGCCACTTGGTCAACCGCTTCCGAAACCAATAACCGCATGTTCCTCATCGAGCAAAGCAATGATGTTGCGCAATGGACAACGGTCGATACCATCAGCGGATCGGGCAACAGCAATGCCCTGCTCAGTTATACATCTCGCTTTACAACCGGCGGAGCAGGAGTAAGCTATTTACGCCTTGTGCAGATTGATTTTAACGGTACCAGAGAAATCTTTGAACCGATTGTTGTAACGTGCGCCGAAACTACTGCAAACGAGGTTATGATTTATCCCAATGCGGTGAGCGATGTAGCGAATGTTGAAATACGTGCGGCCGAACCGCTCGATGTGCAGTTGAATGTTTACAGCAGCACCGGTCAGTTGGTGCGCTCGGTAGAATGTGCGCTGAAAAATGGTAGTAATTTTACACGCCTCGATGTTTCTGATTTAGGCAGCGGAATTTACCTAGTTGTGCTGGCCAATTCGAAACAGGTTGAATTTAGCGGAAGCCGCTACTTGGTAAAGCAATAGCAAGTAAAAAAAATGGGTTAAATGGCTGATTTTTTTCGGTCATTTAACCGAAAACGTTTAGCTTGCTTTCCCAATGCTTTTTTCGCGCAATAATTTTAGTTTGCTATACAGTGCTTTTGTCGCAAGCCTGCTCTTTTCCTTTTTGAGTAGCGAATTGAAGGCGCAAGGTGATGTCATTACCGATAGCCGAAGCTACGAAAAGGCACATAAACCCTATGCACGTTATTGGTGGTTTGCATCGCGCATCCAGAAAGACGATGTGCGGTACAACTTGAATTGGCTCAAAGCGCATGGTTTTGGTGGGGTTGAGCTGGCCTGGGTGTATCCGCTCAATCGCTTTAATCCGAAAGATACCACGTATACGCCCCGTCAGGAATGGTTAAGTAAAGAATGGACTGATATTGTGAGTTTTGCTAAGCTTTATGCCGATTCAATTGGCATGACCTGCGACCTTACATTTGGCACGCTTTGGCCCTTTGGCGATACTAAGGTTACTTTTGAGCAAGCCTCTCAGCGCTTTGGTAATTCGCAATGGCGTCAGGAAATTAACCGTTCTTGGGAGCATCCCAAAGTGGGTTATGTGGTAGATCATTTGTCGCCCAAGCATTACCGACCATATTTTAGCCGACTGATGGAGGCTTATCCGCGTCCTCATACCAACTTAGCCACGGCATATTTTATAGACAGTTGGGAAGTGGAAACCGAGAAACTCTGGTGCGATGGATTTGGTTCGGATTTCAAAACAAAATTTGGCTATGATTTGGTGCCGTTCATGGATTCGATATACAGACCGGCCAATAGCGCCCAATTATACGACTATATGAAGTTTCTGTCGGATAAAGTGCTGAAGTTTTATACTGATTTTGATTCTACGCTCAATGCAGCCGGGGTGCAATCGCGCGGACAGGTTTCGGGTGCGCCCTGCGATTTGATTTCGGGCTATGCCCTGATGGATATTCCGGAAGGCGAATCGATGCTGTTTGAGCCCGAGTTTTGCGCTATACCGGCATCGGCGGCCTTGCTTTCGGGAAAGAAAACGGTGAGCTCCGAAACGTTTACGTGCCTCTATGGCTGGCCTCGCGATTATATACGCAAAGAACAAACCGCCGATTTGAAGCTGGTGGCCGATGCATTGCTGGCCAACGGCATCAACCGGTTTATATGGCATGGTAAAGCACACAATCCTGCTGGGATGGATACGGTGAATTTTTATGCCACCACCCATATTGGCGACAATTGTTTAATTGCACCCGAAATTGAGGCGTTTAACGCATACCTGACTAAAATTTCGGGCTACATGAATAAAGGTTCAGTTTATTCGGATGTGGCGGTGTATTTGCCCACCGAAGACGCCTGGACCGCCGGCGTAATGCCCAAGGAAAAGCAGTTTATTTGGGCATGGGGCCATTACGAAATGCGGTATGTGTATTTTCCTGCCGAACTCGATGGGTATAATCCAACGTGGATTAATGCTGCATTCCTCGAAAAGGCGCGTTTTTCAAAGGGGGTATTGTCGGTAGGCGATGCCCGTTACAAAGTATTGTACGTTGATGTTGATTTTCTTGAATATCGGGCGCTTAAACGCATGCTTGCTTTGGCACAACAGGGGCTTACCATTATTCTGAAAAAGGAGCCTAAAGAACCCGGAACGCTGAGGCATTCGGATTACACCGACTTAGTGCGGCAACTGAGAAAGCTAAAAACGGTAAGTGTTGAAATGCCGACTCAGATAAAGCCCTTTCTCTCCGGAAGTGTTGTACCCCGGCACTGGTGCAGAGTCGACGGCGAAAGTTTGTATGTGTTCTTCCCAAATCCTAAGGCCGACCGACTCAAATTTCCGATGGAATATGGACAGTCGCTAGATACCGAAACGCGAACCATGGATGTGGATTTGTACCATGGCAATAAGCGTTATCCCTTGCATCTTGAGTTTAAGCCGTATCAGTCGCTGATGTATAAAATTGAAAAAGGTGCCGTAACGCAGCTCGACATCAGCTTTGTTCCCAAAACTCCGCGTGTTGAAAAGCGCCCTGCCGATTTTAAGGCACCTTGGTTGGTGAAATAACTGCGCGGATTTGGCATAGCAGTAATCGCTTATGGTTAAAAGTAAGTTAACCTGTAATGTTTGTTTTCTACTGTTGCACCCCCAAAAAAATAGTAAAAAAAGATATACACCTTATTCTAGGAAGGCTCTTTAGAGCTGCTTTTCACGGGAAACAATATCGTGTGCAGATAGCAACAAAAGAGTTTTTGCATGTGAGTTTATTGCATCAGCATCCTGAACCTTTCAAAAGGGTAACACGTAGGTGGTAATAAACTAGTGATCAATTGCAGCGGATGTAATTTCTGTCAATAATTTTTCTATGAACTCTATACCTGCAAGAGGCAAAGCAAAAGGATAAATACATTCAGAATGAAATACTTTACCGCTAAACACGTAGCATTTTTGCCCCATAAATTGGGGTTGAACAAAGTATTAAAAGCGGAAAATAACGAAACCTTGAGGTATAATTTTAGAAAAACAAAAATTATATAAAGCCCCGAAATAGGTTTAAAATTGAATTTAATTTCACCTAACTAAGCCTTCGCATAGGACTATCTAGCCCATGAAAACAACACGTTTATTCCGAATGGATGCTTCTCTTGTAGAAGGATCAACAGCAAAAAACTCAGCCGACAATGTCTGTAGTTGGCTAAAAAAATCTTTAGTTTTTTCGTTCCTGTTATTTTTAACTTCAGGGTCACTTTGGGCAACAGTGTTTACTGTAACGAGCACGGCCGATAGTGGGCCGGGGACCCTTCGGCAGGCAATCACCAATGCCAATGCCGATGCCGCGGCACCGCATACAATTAACTTTTCAATTCCGGTAGGCAGTACCATCACCTTAGCTGCGACTGCGTTACCGAATATAACGCGCACCATGATAATTGATGCAACCACCACTACAGGCTGGACATCCAATGCCATAGGTGTAACCCTCGATGCAACAAGCAATACAGGCAATCAGGTATTTAATGTGGTAAACGTGCCCGGGTTTGAGATTTATGGTTTTCAAATTATTGGTGGAGCATCCACAAGCTTCGGGATTTTAATCAATGGCGATAATGCCGATAATTTTAAAATTGGCGCCATCAATAAGCGCAATGTAATCAACAGAGCAGGCAATACGGTTATAAAAGTTATTAGTGCCGATAACGGCTTTATTCAAAACAATTATATCGGCTGCGATGTAACTGGCACGTCTGGTTACTATGGCACGCCTACACTCACCCCGCCCAACTCAGGTAGTGGTTTACAGCTTACTGATGGTGCCAATGGCAATACTGTTGGAGGAAGTACTACTGGACAAGGAAATTTGATTGCCGGAGGAACGGGGATTGCGCTTTTATTAGGTGTAACTAATGATGCTAGCCCGGGATTGAGCGGATGTTCAAACAATATTATTTACGGCAACAGAATTGGCGGCCCCGGCACCTTGCAATTTTGGAATTGCGTAGGTATTTGGTTAGACGGAAATTCTGATAACAACATTATTGGGGGTGTGCTTGCTGGGCAAGCCAACGACCTTTCGTATTGTTCGAATGGAAATTCGTGCGATGGTAATGGTGGCTCGGCTATCCGTATTCGTAGTGCAGATGCGCAAGGAAATACCATCAGGGGTAATGTTATGCAGTGTGCTCAAGGTTCGGGAATTAAGTTAATAACGGCAGGGGCAAATAATAATCAACCATCTCCTACGCTATCTGCTTTTAATACTACCACCAATATTTTAACAGGAACAAGCACTACTCCCAATGCCATTATTGATGTGTATTTGGGCAGTAATTGCAACGGAGATTATACAACCAACATTAAAAGCAAACAATATTTGGCGAGCACTACTGCCGATGCAAGCGGCACTTGGAGTGTTAACTTA
>JBKCFX010000536.1:0-3492 GCA_046303595.1 Bacteroidia bacterium | reverse complement strand
GGGTACCACCTGCGAAACCACTGACGGAGTGGCCTACACTGTATTCCCTTTACCTGTGGTTGATGCCGGACTTCCAACGAGCGTTTGTTCCAATCAAACAGTAAGTATAACAGCCACCGCGAATGGTGGAACAGGGGCATTATCATACACATGGACACCGGCAAACGGAATTATTTCTGGTCAGGGAACAAATAGCATCCAAATAGATACTACCATAGGAAGCGATCCTGCGGTTCAAGTTTATACTCTAGCGGTAAGCGATCAGAACAATTGTACCGTTTTCGATGTCACAACGCTTAATATTGATACGCTGCCGATAGTGAATGCAGGGCCCGATACGGTATTGTGCAACCAGCCCATAGCTTATCCTTTGCAAGGTTTTAGCCCATTAACAGGTGCAGGAGGTACAGGGGTTTGGTCGGGCTCGGCGGCTTTAACAGGTTCTAATTTCACCCCAAATGGTATTGGCTCCTTTACTTTAACTTACACCTTTACCGACAATAATACGTGCAGTGCAAGCGATCAGGTTGATATTACTGTTATTCCTCCGATTTTTCCTAATGCAGGAGTCGATTTTGGTATTTGTAATAATGCTGCTGCGGTGCAATTGCAACCGATTTCAATTCCTGGGGGTACCTGGAGTGGAAGCGGGGTAAATGTTTCAGGGCTCTTTAATCCGTCAAGTGTTGCACCCGGCACATACACCCTCGTTTATACTATTAACGACGGCACCACCTGCGAAACTACAGATGCATTAGAAGTAACGGTATTCCCTATTCCCCAAATCGAATCGCTATCTGAGGAGGTATGCAGTGGATTAACCATTGAAATAGAACCTTCTGTTAGTGGTGGCACGCAGCCTTATGCCTACCAATGGAGTCCGTCGGCTGGGGTTTTAGGTAGTTTAAACCAAAGCAGTATAAGTGTTTCGCATATTCAACCGGCACCAAATGATACGGTTTACACGTATAGTTTGTCGGTTACAGATAATAATAATTGCGTGGTTGTGGCGCAACAAAATCTCACCGTAAATCCATTGCCTGTTGTCATTGCGGGTCCCGATTCAATACTGTGTAATCAACCCATACCCTATCCGTTACAAGGGTTTAGTCCGCTTAGCGGCCCAACAGGAACAGGCGTTTGGTCGGGATCGCCCAATTTGTCGGGCTTAGAATTCAATCCCAACGGAACAGGAACCGTTCAATTAACCTACACGTTTACCGATACCAATGGTTGTATAAATAGCGATGGTGTTACATTAACTATAAATGATCCACAATTTCCAGATGCTGGCGTTGATTTGGGCATTTGTAATAACGCAGCAACGGTGCAATTGCAGCCTATAACCTTTCCAGGCGGTTTTTGGAGTGGCAACGGCATTAATTCAGCCGGAGTTTTTGACCCTTCAAGTGTAGCTCCCGGAGTCTATACGCTTGTGTATACCATTAACGATGGAACCACTTGTGAAACAACGGATGAGCTCGATGTTACCGTTTTTGAAGTGCCTAACGTAGGTTCACTCACCGCTAGCGTATGTAGTTTTGATTCTGTTACGTTAGCTCCGACAGTAAGTGCAGGAACAACGCCTTATTCTTATACATGGTCTCCTACAAATGGTATTGTTGGACCGGTAAATCAGTCGAGCGCCGTAGTTTCTCTATTTCAGCCCCCTCCAAGCAATGCACAGTATATTTATACACTAACCGTTACAGATTTAAATAATTGTATAGCATCCAATGCGGTTAATTTAACGGTAAATCCATTGCCAGTGGTTAACGTTGGCCCCGATTTAAGTACTTGCTTTTCGCCTGGGGTTCCGTTTCAGATTTTAAACTCCATTACTCCCCCCGGAGGCACATGGATTAGTTTTCCAGGCAATATAGGAACTCTGAACGGTCTTGATTTTCAAACCGGTGGCGTAGGTCTTGATTCTCTGAGTTACTCATTTACCGATAATAACGGCTGCTCAAATGCCGATACCTTGGTGATTGATGTTGTTTCGCCTATTTCAGTAGAAGTAGGTCCACCGATGGCTTTATGCGAAACCGATGCTGTTTTCGACCTTCCTATGCCTTTGCCCTTAAATCCCCCTGCCAATTATACTACTACCTGGATTGGGAATGGCGTGGAGCTTATTAATGGAGTACATCGGTTTAATCCCGCTTTAGCGGATGCCGGTGTAAATACATTAAATTATTCCTTTCAGGAAGTAGGAAATACCTGTGCTGCGGGCGACGAATTACAAATTTATATAGGAACCGTTCCTCAACTTATATTGCCTGATGTTAGCATTTGTACAGGTCTCGATACTAACTTAACGGTTACTTTAGCAAACGGTTCGGGCACCGCGCCGTTTACCTATCAGTGGGTTCCGAATCCCGCTTTAAGTGCAATCAATACTGCAAGCACAGTATATTCTGCCTTAAATAATAGCGGTACCGCTCAAAACGATGTTTTGAATATAACCGTAACTGATAGCGTAGGTTGTGTAGGTTCGCTTAGCTCCACAATTACCATTAATCCCTTACCGGTTGTAGAAGCCGGTCCTGATTCAACCTTGTGCAATCAGCCCATAATATATCCTTTGGGAGGTTACAGCCCGACAGTAGGCGGTACGGGCGTATGGAGTGGTTCGCCGAATTTATCGGGCGATGAATTTACCCCCAACGGTTTGGGTGTGGTAAATTTAACCTACACCTTTACCGATGATAATGGTTGTGTAAACAGCGATCAAGTGAGTTTAACGGTGGTTGCGCCGGTATTCCCCAACGCGGGCCCCGACGAAGATTTTTGTTTAACGGATGCTGTGTTTAATCTGTTACCCCAAACGCAGCCTGGCGGAGTATGGAGTGGGCCGGGAGTGAGTCAAGTGGGAGGATTATGGCAGTTTGATGCGAGCATTGCTAATGTGGGCAGCCATACGATTAGCTATACCATAAATACAGGAACTACCTGCGAAACAAGCGATACCCGAACGTTTAATGTTTGGCCAATGCCGGATGCTGATGCCGGAATTGATATTGAGCAATGTTCAGGAGTTAGTTTTAGTTTAACAGGCAGTGCAGAACCGGGCACCGGAACCGGGCCGTTTCAATATCAATGGACACCATCCACGGGCTTAACCGCTCCCACCAATGCTTCAACGGTAAATGGAAGTTTGATTAATCCGGGACCTACATCAGTTGTTCAAGAATATTTTGTAACGGTTATAGATAGCAAAGGCTGCAGTTCTATTGATTCAATGGAAGTTACCATTAATCCCTTACCGGATGTAGAAGCCGGTCCGGATTCAACCTTGTGTAATCAGCCCATAGTATATCTATTGGGAGGTTACAGCCCGACAGCAGGCGGCACAGGCGTATGGAGTGGTTCGCCGAATTTATCGGGCGATGAATTTACGCCCAACGGTTTGGGTGTGGTAAATTTAACCTACACCTTTACCGATGATAATGGCTGTATCAACAGCGACCAAGTGAGTTTAACGGTGGTTGC
>JBKCFX010000535.1:0-27505 GCA_046303595.1 Bacteroidia bacterium | reverse complement strand
GGAAAAATCAGAACTTGGTATTTTTCACCGATTCTTCACCGATATTGGCGACAGCCAGTCGATCGAGTATGAATTAAGTACATACAGTTCGCGTTTGGCAAAAATGAAGTACTTCCTGCTGTTTGCCGATCGCCGCACCCTTGTTTTAATTGATGAATTTGGAACCGGAACGGATCCGGAACTCGGAGGCGCCGTTGCGGAAGCTATCCTTGAAGAACTGAGTCGCATGAAGGCGATGGGCATCATCACCACGCATTACATGAACATTAAGCTTGCTGCCGAACGGCTCGATGGCGTTCAAAATGCCAGCATGCTGTTCGACGACGAAACGCTGATGCCGAAATTTATGCTCTCTTTGGGGCAGCCCGGGAGTTCGTACACGTATATCATAGCCGAAAAAGCAGGATTGCCAAAGGAGGTTATTGAGCGGGCGCGCGCTAAAACCACGAGCGATAAATTAACGCTGGATGTCTTGTTACAGCAACTGCATCAAAAAGAAGATGCCTTGATGAAACTGGCAGAGCTATTCGATGCGAAGCAACTGAAAGCCGAAGAAAGCCGAAAGAAATACGAGGAATTGTATGCCCGCTGGAAACTGAAGATGGAAAAGAAGAGTGCAACAGCCGATGAAGACCAAAAAATCATGGAGCTCGGACGAAAGTTTGGCGAATGGATGAAGGAATGGGAACGCAGTAAAGACAAGAAAACGGTCTTAGAAAAAGTAACACGGAAATTCAACGCCGAAAAAATCAAGAAAATTAATAAAGCACAGGAGGCAAAAAAAGAGAAGAAACGGCTGCAGGAACTTGAGCGCAAAAAGTTGGTGTTGAAAGTTGGCTCACGGGTAAAGCTGCTTAAAGGAAAGAATATCGGCGTTGTGGAAGAAATTTCGGGCAACAAGGCAAAGGTGGTGTTTGGCAATTTGAAAACAATTGCTTCAATCGAAACGCTCGAAGTAATAGACAGTCTGGCGACTGATGGTGATAAATAGCGATTTGAGGATGTACAACGCATCCAATTCAAGGTGCAAAATAAAAAGGCTGCCTATATCGACAGCCTTCCATTTAAATTTTTACGCTTGATTTATTCTTTTGCGTTATATGCCTGAACAATTTTATCAAGGTCTTTTACTTCGTATTTATTGTCTTTAATCAACTTAACAATATCCTCATCGCCCTTGAAATAGGCTGCCATTTCTTTTTGAAATTTTTTATCCAATACTTCAAAGAAATCGGCTGAGTCTTTCTTTTTCAGAAACATTCCCACTTCGTATGTCATTTTTTGGGGCGTACTTTCTGGCATTTTAAACCAACACTTGTAAAGACTAAGGTCCCCGGTTATAACGCGTTCCATTACAAACGGCGCAATCCCTTCATCTAAAGTTACAAATTCATATACTTTATCGGCTGCGCCAAACGAGGTTATTTTTTCAATACCGTAGCGTTTCTTTTGGCCTGATGCATCTTTCGCATCAATGAACATAATTTTTTCGAAACGTTCGCCCGTCTTGGTGTTTTCAATACATACTTTTCCGCGTAGCGTATCGCCTTTTTTTGTAAGGCACCATCCTTCTGTAAATTCTATTCCTTTCGTTCCTTGCGCCGTGATAAATAATGAAACGGCACAGATAGTTAATGTTAAAAAAAAGCTTTTCATGCGTTAATTGATTAAGTTGTTTTTGATTTTATGCAAAACTAAAAATTATGCCATTACCACGAACCTCCTGCACCGCCACCACCAAAACTTCCGCCACCAAATCCACCAAATCCGCCTCCACTGCTGCTTCTGCCACCGCCCGAATGCCATCCACCGCCACCCATGGGAAATCCACCCCAGCCAGGTCTTCCATATGTGCGAAATCCACCACCACGCTGCCCACGGGAGGCAAAAATGACAAAAAGCACAATCGCAACAACTATTAAAGCAGGGAAACCTTTCGATTTTTTCTTCTTCTCAAATCCCTTGAATGTACCTTTCAAAAGCTGCATCAGGTCGTTGCTTCCCTGGTTTAAGCCATCATAATAACGCTGCTGTTTAAACGCAGGAAGCATATGCTCGTTGATGATGCGCTTCGCCAAGCCATCGGTTACAAATTCTTCAACCCCATAGCCCGTTGCGATAAATACCTCGCGCGGATTATCCATCGACACCAAAATCATAATGCCATTGTTGCGTTGCTTATCGCCAACACCCCAAGCTTCGGCCAATTTCGGCGCATAGGATGATGCGGGTTCCCCATCCAGATCGGATAGCGAAACGATGGTGATCTGTGTGCTCGTGCTATCGTCGAAGGCCACCAGTTTCGTCTCAAGTAAACGTTCCTCATCGGCCGACAAAATATCTGCAAAATCATTGACCAGTTTGGGCGTTGCACTTTTTTCAGGAAAGGTTTGTGCAAACGCTGCTGCTGCGAATAGGAATAGTGATACCAGTAAAAATTTAGCCTTATCCCAATGATATCGCATCGCTTAATTCGTTTTGATCGGCTCCGCGATCGTAAGGAAAATACTGCTTCAATTTTTCGCCGGCATGCTCTATTGCTCGCTCCAATCCTTCCGCATACTGGCTCATCGAAAAATGCAATTGCATGTCGCGGAGATTTTCTTCCCAGAAATGATCGGGCACTACATTGTTAATTCCTTCATCACCTAAAATGGCCAATTTATGATCCTTAACGGCGACATAAATCAACACGCCATTTCGGGCAGCTGTTTTTTCCATTTCGAGCATGAAAAACACTTCGATAGCTCGCTCGTAGGGATTTCCTGTGCAATTCGCTTCGAGGTGTACGCGGATTTCGCCCGAGGTATTTTGTTCAGCGCGTCCAATTGCCTCTACCAGCCGTTGCTCTTCGGCCTTGCTTAAAAACCCAATCACTTGAAATTTACCTCCGGAGCTTTGTTAGACCCTTGGGCAGCCTGGAAATAGGCTTTGGGTGTGAATCCAAACATGCCGGCATACAGGTTTGTAGGGAAGGATGCTACTTTTGTGTTGTACGATTGCACTACTTCGTTGAACTTCCTTCGTTCAGTTGCAATCCTGTTTTCGGAACCGGCTAATTCGGATTGTAGTTCAGAAAAATTCTGATTTGCCTTTAGATTCGGATAGTTCTCGCTAACAACCAACAAGCGCGACAAGGCACTCGAAAGTCCATCTTGTGCAGCCTGAAAACGCTTCAATCCGGCTTCATCCAAATTGTTGGCGTCTAATTTCACGCTGGTAGCCGAAGCCCGCGCCTGAACAACCGCTTCGAGCGTAGACTTTTCAAAATCGGCGACACCTTTAACGGTGTTTACAAGATTGGGAATTAAATCAGCTCTACGTTGATAAACGTTTTCGACCTGGGCCCAGGCAGAATTTACTTGTTCGCGTTCTTTAACCAATCCGTTGTAGGAACATCCTCCGATTCCAAAGATTACAATGAGGACTAAAAATACGATTCCAATTGTGATTATGCTTCTCATGGTTTGTGTAAATGAATTAGCCGGGAAGCAATGATTGTTCCCCGGCTAAAATTAGGCAATTATCGGTCAGGATTTTGCCAAAATATGTCATTATGTCTTAGAGAAGATCGATGCTGTGGATGCGGTGAATTGGAATCACAACTCCGCCTTTCAGCATGATGGCTGCATCGGTAGTGGCCCAAATCGTGGTTTCGACCATTTTTGTTCCTTCGCGGTCTTCAAATACGATTTTAACTTTATTGTGATAGAGGTTCGAAAGCATGGTTGCGCGCTCGAGTAGCGATTTACGCTCGCGTGCCATCTCAACAGATTTCAATACTTCTTCGCGTGGAAACAAAACTGCTTTTAGGCTTTCTTTTTCGACAAGTGGAATATTTCTCATGGTTTCAGGGAATTAATTTTTCACTTGTTACGCGGACGCAGTTTTTGAGTTACCATGCAAAAAAATTCAAGTATCGAACGTTAACCTAATTTTCAATGCGGATTTATCACTGGGATTTATCATGAAGCGCCTGTCTTTCCTGCGATTTACCACCCAAACAATGTCATCGTTGCAGCACAACAACCACTGCGCATTTTTGGCATTTTTGTCGAGTTTCAGCTCGTTCCAGAAATCGCTAAGTTTTTTTCGGCCCAACATGCCCGAAGGATAGAAATAATCGCCGTTTCGCCAGGTTCTGAGGTGCAAATCGTTGGGATTAATTTGCCGAGATAGAAGGATGACGTTTTCCTCTGTAAGATCAATAAAATCAGTGTTTAGCGGTACTATTTCGTGCTGAATCTGGGGAGTGTTCATTTTTAAGCCAATATTTTCGGCGCTATTCGTCTGATAAACAGTTATTTTGCCCGATTTCAATGTGGCCGAATACCCTTTGTAATTAAACCGTCGTTCTTCGGTTGAGGTAAGGTTTTCGCACATCTCGCGGCAAATCGCAAATGGAATTTCAGTTTCAGCCAAAACCTGATGCAGTATTCGTTCTTTTTCAGGGAAACAGATAATTTTTTCTAGGTGAACAATGAACTGTCCATCAATGCTTTTCGATAGAACTCCAAGCCTTTCGATGAATGCATGCAAGAGGTTTTGTTCCGATTGCAAACGTGTGCAAGTTTCGCTAACAACCTGGTCGAGTTGTGGCACGCGTTGCCTAACCAATGGAAGTATATCGTTGCGCAAAAAATTGCGTGTGTAATCTGATTTTTTGTTCGACGAATCTTCGCGCCAATTCAACTTATTTTCTTCGGCATAACGCTGAATAATTCTCGGCTCTAAATCGAGCAGCGGCCTTACAAAAGTCCCATTCCGTAATTTCATTCCTGAAAGGCCATTGGCGCCCGAGCCTCGAAACAACTGTAGAAAGAAAGTTTCTACCTGATCCGAACGGTGGTGCGCCAGCAACAAGTGCCGTATGCCGCGATCTTTGCATACTTCATCGAACCAACGATACCGAATGGTTCGCGCTGCCTGTTGAATGTTCGATTCATTGCCCTCTTGAATTTCAGTTTTGGCATCGTAAATCAAGCATTCGACACCATTATTCCCACACCAATTTTTAACAAATGAAGCATCAGCATCCGATTCCTTTCTACGCAAGCCATAATTTACATGCAATACAAGGCAATTGAGCTTAAGGGCGCAACACGCATGCAGCAAAACCATCGAATCGCGTCCGCCACTCACAGCCAGCGCAAAAGACTCGTTCGCCGATGGTTCAGCATCAGCGCGACGAAGGTTTTCCTTCAACGATTCTAAAAATGCAGCATTTACTTCAGACATTCGATTAAGCTTTCGGCTTTAAGCAGGCATTCGTCGTATTCGCGATCGGCGTCGGAGCGTATGGTAATTGCACCACCCGTACTGAATGAAAGAACGCCTGTTCGCGCATTGTACAAATAACTTCGGATGACCACATTCAGGTCGAAATCGCCGTTTGCGTTGCAATACCCGATACTGCCCGAATACAATTCGCGCCGAAAGCTTTCGTATTCATCTGCCAGTTGCATCGCGCTAATTTTGGGCACACCGGTCATCGAACCCATCGGAAAAACAGTTGGTAAAATATCTGCCAACGTGCAGTTTTCGGGTACGTGGGCTTCAACTGTACTAATCATCTGAAAAACCTTGTTATACGGATACACACCACACAACTCGCTCACCTTTACTGTTCCCGGCAAGGCAAAATGCGAAAGGTCGTTACGCATCAGGTCGGTAATCATAATATTTTCGGCCCGCTCTTTCGCATCGTTCTTTAATGCCGCTGCTATCTTTTTATCCGTTTCAGCATTCCCGGTTCTTCGTGCGGTACCTTTGATCGGCTGGGCAATAAGGCGATTGCCTTTCTTACACAAAAAACGCTCGGGACTTGAACAAATCAACCAGGAATCGTTCCACCGCACCAATGCCGAAAAAGGCGAAGGCGAGCGTCGGTTCAGTTTGTAATACAACGCAATTGGATTCAGATTGGGAACATGCGCCGAAAAACGAATGCAGTAATTGGTTTCGTATATATTTCCCTTGCGTAGCTGGCCCTGAATAAATTCGAATTGTCTGTGGTATTCTTCGCGCGATGTTTCCGAAATTATTTCCGGAGCCGAATCGCCTTGAAACGAATTGTCTTCATTCGCGTCGAAACCCGCAATCGCAGCATTTTCAACAAGCAATTCGGGCGTAAACGTGCCTGCAAGGGGAAAATCAAACTGCTTCGGATGTTGGCTTTGCAGCTTTTCGAAGCAGTTCTTCAGATCGTAGCTAAAAAGCAGCGCACGAGTCGAATTACCTGTTTTGATTTGGCTGGCAAACGTATCCCAATCGCTAAATTCCTTCAATTCATGCGCACGATTTGCAGCCATCAATAGGGATTCGAATTTCCCGAAATGGTCATTGTATCCATTCGAATTCAGATACATCACATAGCGAAATTCATCGCATGTTTTCTGTAAATCAATTTGTGACAACTTATCTGCCATTTTTCTGAAAATCAAAGGTACATGAAGCATATGATTTCTTCATCAACACTCTACGTTTAAAAAAGGATGCAAAGCATGATGCATCGGGCTTGAATTTGATGTTAATTTGATTACTGATTATGGCGGCATTTCAATCACTGGGTCATTATTTCCTGTTTGTATGGATTGTTTTCAGCAAACCACAGCAATGGCGGCGTTTCTGGAAGCAATGGCTCTACGAAGTAAATTCGCTTGGCATCAACTCACTGCCCATCATCGCCATCATTTCGATGTTCATCGGTGCGGCCTTAACAATTCAAACAGCTTACAACATCGATTCGCCATTCATTCCGCTCTATGCTGTGGGACTGGCAACCCGCGATTCGATTATTCTGGAATTTTCACCTACAATTATCAGTTTGATTTTGGCCGGAAAGGTAGGATCGAGCATTGCTTCCGAATTGGGCACCATGCGGGTTACCGAACAGATCGATGCGCTCGAAATTATGGGTGTGAACTCGGGCTCATTTCTGGTTTTGCCGAAAATAATCGCGGCCTTGTTCATCAATCCATTTTTGGTAATTATATCGATGTTCATTGGGATTACCGGCGGATGGATTTTCGGAGTTCTGGCCGGTGTGGTTTCCACTACAGAGTTTGTTTATGGCATACAGTCCTTTTTTCAACCTTTCTATATAACCTATGCCTTGATTAAAACCGTCGTATTCGCGTTTTTAATTACTTCCATCTCTTCATACTTTGGTTATTATGCGCAAGGCGGGGCCCTTGAAGTGGGTGCCTCAAGTACGAAAGCCGTAGTGTATAGCAGTATTTTTGTTTTGATATTGAATTACTTGTTGACCCAGATTTTACTCTCGTGATAGACATTCAACACATATACAAGTCGTTCGATGGTCGGGTAATTCTCGACGATATTTCGCTTGTTTTTGAAGAAGGAAAGACCAATCTGGTTATCGGCAGTAGCGGCTCGGGGAAAACGGTATTGATGAAATGTTTGGTTTCGCTTTACCAAGTCGATCGAGGACAGATATTATACGATGGACGCGATTTTACCGAGAGTTCGGAAGAAGAAAAGCGCGAAATCCGCAAAGATTTTGGGATGGTTTTTCAGGGGGGCGCATTGTTCGATTCGCAGACCGTTGCCGAAACTGTGGCCTTCCCGCTCGAAATGTTTTCGGTGATGCAAGCCGGCGAAATTCGCGATCGTGTTGATTTTTGTTTGAACCGTGTGAATCTTTCGGCTGCGCACGATTTGTACCCGAGTCAGATATCGGGTGGTATGAAAAAGCGTGTTGCCATTGCGCGTGCCATTGCCTTAAACCCAAAATACCTGTTTTGCGACGAACCCAATTCGGGCCTCGATCCGAAAACATCGATTGTAATCGATAACCTCATTCAAGAAATTACCGAAGAATTCAACATCACTACAGTAATCAACACCCACGATATGAATTCGGTGCTCGAAATTGGGCAGAAAATCATCTACCTCAACAAAGGCAAAAAATGGTGGGAGGGCGATAAAAACAGCATACTCGAAACCGACAATGCTGAGGTTAACGATTTTGTGTACGCATCAGAATTATTCAAACGCATTCGCAAGGCATCGCACTCCTAAAGTGAAACCACAAGATCTTTCTATTCACGATTTTTCTTACGATCTGCCGGCTGATAAAATTGCAGCTTTCCCACTCGAAGCTCGCGATCAATCGAAACTCTTGCATTACACAGGAGGTCAAATCTCAGATCGGCAGTTTTTTGAATTGCCCGAATTATTGAATGAAGGCGATTTACTTGTGTTCAACCAAACGCGTGTTGTGCAGGCCCGCTTGGTGTTCAGAAACAGCACGGGTGCGCGCATTGAAGTATTTTGCCTGGAGCCACTCGGGCAAACCGATATGGTGCAGGCAATGTTGCAAAAAGGCAATGCCGAGTGGTTGTGCATGGTAGGTAGGGCCAGTAAATGGAAAGAAGATGAAGTTCTGAAAGCCGAACATTCTGAATCGGGCATCCAGCTCAAAGTTCGAATGCTGCTAAGGGAAGCCGAAGGCTTTAAGCTCCACTTTTCATGGGAATCAAGCGCGCACTGTTTTGCAGAAATTCTGGAATGTTTTGGAAAAATTCCGTTGCCGCCCTACATCAAACGCGAACCGGTTGAAGGCGATTCGGAACGTTACCAAACGGTGTATGCCCGCGAAAACGGATCGGTAGCTGCGCCTACTGCCGGATTGCATTTTACGGATGCGGTTTTGGATGCCCTGCAAAAGAAAGGCATCGGGCTTGGTAAGTTAACCTTGCATGTAGGTGCGGGAACATTCAAGCCGGTAAAAGCCGAACGCATGGCCGATCATGCGATGCATGAAGAAAAGGTGATTGTGGGAATTGATGTAATCGAACAGCTTGCAAATTGCAAAGGCCGTGTGTTGGCAGTTGGCACCACATCGTTGAGAAGTTTGGAGTCGCTATACTGGACAGCCTTACGCCTAAAAAACAGGCCCGATTCTGAATGGAATGTACGGGTAAGCCAATGGGAACCTTACGAATCAGGATATCTGCACGATTCATTTCAGGAACTGATGGCATGGCTTGCCGAGGGCATGCGCCAACGCGGAATGCAAACCTTAACAGGAAGTACAGGGCTGCTTATTGCGCCGGGCTATTCGCTAAAGGTAGCCGAAGGATTAATTACCAACTTTCATCAGCCCAACAGTACGCTCTTGCTGCTGGTTGCCGCCGTAATTGGCGAAGACTGGAAGAAGGTTTATGCCCATGCCCTAGAAAATGGGTACCGTTTTTTAAGTTACGGCGACGCCTCGCTACTTGAGAAGAAATAAAAAAATCCCCGAAACAATAAAGTCTCGGGGATTTACGAAGATGATTAAACGATGTTATTTCGAAACAATAAAACGGCGCACAGCAGACTTATCCTTTTCGCCAATCAATTGGTAGAAATACGCTCCGGCACTTAGGTTCTCTGTTGGAAGCGGTGCGTTGTATGATCCGGTTAAATGATGACCCAACTCTTTGTTTGCAATGATTCTTCCATTTATATCGGTAATCTGTAGAGTTAAATCCTGAGATTCTTGAATGGTAAATGAGAAGGTGCTGCTAAACTCAAATGGATTGGGATAGTTTTGATCCAAACCTAACGGTAATATCATTTTTTCCTGCGTTGCAGTGGTTGCATCATCAAACGTTGCTGCAATCCACATCTGCCAGTTTTGGATTTTAAAGAATCCGGTATCCTGACCTGGCTGAGGCGTGTAATAAATGGTTGATGTATTTTGAACATTGCTTCCTAAAATACCCATCCATCTGAAAAAATTGTGTGGGTATCTGGTTTTTAAAGCAAGGTCGTTGGGAGCAGCAGGTCCGTTAGGGTTCGGAACATATCCTGCTAGAAGAGCTAATGTATCCTCTTTCGGAGCGATGTAACGGAAATTAACACCTACTTTTTGATTTTCAAGTGTTTGGTAGCCGCATGGGATGGTCAACAAGGCCAATGCACCTTGCCCCAACCAATTTCCACTAGAAGAAATAGACATGTTTGTTACCGTTGTATCAGCCCAAACCAATGGCGTTGTGGGCAGTATGTTATTGCTGGAGTTTAACTCTCTCAACTCTACAATAACCGAATTGTCTTGACCGGAATTATTTTCGTGCGATAGCAACACATAAATGGTATCGATTGTAATGCTCAGATTATCGGGGTACGGGAGCAATCCTGTGTACGTGTTAATTGGATCTTGACTTACATCTGTATATCCAACTAAATCTAGAATACGCACGGCGGCATAATTAATCGGAACAACATCGGCGGTATCCGTTGCGGTGTAATCGGAATTGAAGGTCCACAAATAGTTTTGAACATCTCCTGCACCCTGCTCTATCTGGTCACAAACCGGATAATCGACATATAAATTCACAATGTCGCGCTGACTTATGGAGTGCTGCGCCTTTAATGTTCGAATTTCTTCTAATGAAACCCGATTTCGTTCAGAAGGGTTTTTAAATGGTGCCTGAAACTGCGCTGAAGAGGCAAGTGCAGTAAGTGTTAAAAGTGAGGTAAATAGTTTTTTCATGATGATAATTTTGCATGCAAGATATAAAAAATCAACTTAATGCTTCACAATCACATGCGCACATCCTCTCCAATTTTTGCAAAATATTACAAGTGTATATGCGCCTGATTGCAGACTCTTCGCATCGATTGTGATTCTGGATTCATCTATTAATCTATCCGTCTTAAAGGCTAGCTGCCCACCGGTAGTGTAGGCCGCAATCTGAACCTCGCCTCCAATTACTGTTTCAGGAAGAACTATGTTGAGTACATCTGCAGTGGGATTAGGATAAATATCGAGATCAATTCTATCCAACATTGTAATGGCATTGAGCGAGGTATCGATTACCGGAAAGATTGCGAAATCAATGTTCAATCCCCAGTTGTCAATCATCCGGCGCCAGCTCCCGTTCCAGATTTCCCAGCTATTGCCTGCTCCAAGCACACTGTCTTCGGCACTATGCCGAATAGCGCAGGTATCGCCCGGCTCAAGGTTTTCGAACGAAAGACTTATGCCATAAGGCTGCCCGGCGAATACCGGAGCGTTGAAAGGAATGTAATTCCAACCCGCTTCATACGTGCTATCGGCCCGCAGTGAATCCAATGCAATCGATACCGAGTCGAGTACTTCTTTGGGGCCACCCACAAAAGGAATCGTTGCAACAGGACTTACATCGAAGCGGCGCATTTTGAGCCACACTTTGCTATTGGACGGATTTGCAACATTTCGTTTTATGTTGCCCATCCAAACAAGCGCACCTAAAACCGAGTAGTTGGTATCGGGAATAAATGCCTGGAGTTTTTCTTTATCGCCATAGCCGTTATTGCCCGAAACATATCCACCATTGGGAGATTGAATGAGCTCTGTAGAATTGAAATTAAAGAAGGTGTTGAGTGTGTCGGTTTGTGCGCTTGCACCAAATGCAAATAGCACTGCAAATACAGATAGAAATTTCGTCATCGCTCAAAAATACAAAAACCCCTTGAGCCGGGATGACTCAAAGGGTTCTTGCGAAAATTAATTACGTTGTTTTAATTAGTGCGCAACTACAACTTTTTGGCTGCTGGTTCCATTTGCAGAACGAACCTGAACAGTGTAGATTCCGTTTGCAAAGCCGGCCAAAGAAAGTTCTTCTTTGTATCCAATTAAGTTGGCTTTGATGTTTTTGTTGAACACAACTTTACCATTCATGTCGATAACATCGATTTGAACATTCGATGCTTTAGCAAGATTAAGGTTGATGTTCAATACATCGTTAGCAGGATTTGGAGATACTACAAGGTTGTCGCCACCTTCGATTGCATCGAAACCAATTGTTGGATCAAAATTCAAAGCAATAGCAGGACTGAAATCCCAACCAATGTACCAGTCAACTGCTCCACCAGCTCCAAAAGGACCATAACAAATTGTTCCGATATCATCATCACCAGCGGCTACATTGAACGCGAAATTCTTTGTATCGTCGAAGTTACCCATTGATGCTACATAAATACCCGGATCCATTGAAACCGGTGAAGAAAGTGCAACCGTATACCACGCTGGAGTTACTGCATGCGTTGATGTTACAACGAAATTTTCCAAGGCTAATGGAGCAGTTAAATCTGCATCATCAAATAATTCGATATCTACCGATACGTTGCCTGTAGCTGCATCGGCAGCAATACGAGCAGGCGAAATTTCAAATGCAGTTAATTCTGTTGCATTGCGGATGAAGAAATTTTGACCAACACGGTACGTATCATAAGGAGGGGCTACCGTCGTAGACGCATTTAAATCAAGTGCCGTTGTTGTTGTAACATCTGCAACTGCAGAGAATAAATTATCTGTAACCTCAAAACCATTGCTTCCTGCATTATCAGAAGGATCTTCATCAGTAGCCGAAATTGCAGCGGTAACTTCAATGGTGTAGTTCCCAATTTGATCAGGAACATAGTTCGAAACGATATCGATAGAAGTAACTGTAAAGCCACCAACAGTTGTTGCAGGAGAACTTCCAGCATTAACTTCTGTGCCATTGCGTTTAATCGAATAGTTTAACACAACATCCTGAGATGCATAACCATTGTTCGCAACAACTACTGTAGATTGCACTGTATCGGCCTGCGACAATGGAATTAATCCCATATCGTAGTCGGTTACAATGCTTGCCGCATAAACCTGGTTGATGGTTACGTTGTTTTGAAGCGGAGTTGACAAAGTAACATCATCTACCATCCAAGAATACGCACATCCGGCTAAACCGCCCAATGAGCTAGGGCTGTAAAACTGGAAACGGATTTTAACGTTTGCCTGATATGCAGCAACTGGGGTAATGTAAACCTGTGCCAAACCACTAGGTGATCCGTCGCAATAATCATTGTTCCCCAATTCGGTGTTCACAGAAAATTTCGTCCAGTTTACTCCGTCATCGTTTGATACAAATACAAACGTTGAATCGAAGAAACGGCGGTATTGTTGCTCGAAAGAAAGCAACACCTCTGCCTGTGCAGAGCAATCGATACCATTAGCAAGGGTTAAGTTTGCAACCTGGTTCCCACCGCAATGCAAGTCTGAATCGAATAACGCAAACCCGTCAGATGCAGTTGTAGATTCAATTGGATCAATTAAAAACGAGCCAGTTGGTCCAGTTGTACCGATTTGCCATGTTTGCGGGTTAGTTCCGGGTTGATTTTCAAATACCCAATCTGAAGGATTTGAAAACGTGTTTGTGTAAAACACGTCGCGATTCGAAAAGTTAACATGGTTCTGCGTAGAACCGGTGTTCACGTGTACGTTGTTCTTGCCAACGCGTGCCACCTGTGTGGCTACTTTCTGAGCAGATACGGCAAACGAACCACACAGAAAGGAAACAAGTAGAAGTTTTGTTTTCATTTAAGAGTTTGATTGTTGAGTTAAAATTCAATGATTGTTGAAGGCAAATTTAGTTTTTCGCTTTACAAAAGCAAAAGATTAAATTCACTTTGCGTTTATATCAACCAATTTAAGCGTTCGCATACGCCTCAATCGGCGCACAACTGCACACCAAATTACGGTCGCCATAGGCATTATCCACCTTCCCAACAGATGGCCAAAATTTATTTTCAGCTATCCAAGGCAATGGGAATGCCGCTTTCTCTCTTCCATACGGCTTGTTCCAACTGTCGCTGATAACCACTTGTGCGGTATGTGGTGCATTCACAACCACATTGTTTTCGGCATCGGCCAATCCGGTTTCGATTTCAGCAATTTCATTGCGGATGCTGATTAATGCCTCGCAAAAACGATCCAATTCTGCAAGCGATTCACTTTCGGTTGGCTCAACCATAATCGTTCCTGCTACCGGAAATGAAACAGTTGGTGCGTGGTAGCCATAGTCCATCAATCGCTTGGCAATATCGGCCACTTCTACTTTTGCAGTGCGCTTAAACTCGCGGCAATCCAAAATCATTTCGTGCGCAACGCATCCGTTCTTCCCTTTGTACAACACCGGAAAATGCTTCTCGAGCTTCGCTCGCATATAGTTTGCATTCAAAATTGCATATCGGGTAGCATTCGTTAATCCTTCGCCTCCCAACATTTTAATGTATCCATAAGAAACCAACAGAATCAATGCGCTTCCAAATGGAGTGGCCGAAACAGCGTGAATGGCTTTTTCGCCTCCGGTTTTAACTAAGGCGTGCCCGGGCAGAAATGGAGCCAGTTTAGCATTTACGCCAATTGGACCCATGCCAGGCCCTCCACCACCGTGAGGAATTGCAAATGTTTTATGCAAGTTGAGATGGCATACATCGGCGCCAATGCGGCCCGGACTGGTTAAACCAACTTGTGCATTCATGTTGGCGCCGTCCATGTATACCAATCCTCCATTTTCATGAATGATGTTGGTAATTTCAATAATGCCTTCTTCGAACACGCCGTGTGTTGATGGGTACGTTACCATCAGACATGAAAGATTGGCTTTATGTTCTTCGGCCTTCTTGCGTAAATCGGCAATGTCCACATTTCCGTTTTCGTCGCAGGCCACTACCACAACCTCCATTCCGGCCATTACAGCCGAAGCGGGATTTGTGCCGTGTGCCGATGACGGAATCAAGGAAATTGTGCGGTGCGATTCGCCGCGGCTCTCGTGGTAGGCGCGGATAGTCATTAGTCCGGCATATTCGCCCTGCGCACCCGAATTGGGCTGCAAAGAAATAGCTTCAAAGCCCGTAGCTTCGCATAAATCACGACTCAGCGTGCGGAAAACTTCGTGGTAGCCTTCTGCCTGCCAAGCCGGAATGAACGGATGCAAATTGGCAAAAGCAGGCAGGCTTAATGGAATCATTTCACTTGCTGCATTGAGTTTCATTGTGCACGAGCCCAACGAAATCATGGAGTGATTCAACGCCAAATCGCGGTTCTCCAACTTCTTGATGTACCGCATCATTTCGGTTTCGGAGTGGTAGCGATTAAACACCTCGTGTTGAAGAATGTTGTCGTTGCGCAGAAGTGCGTTTTCTGGTTTGGCGTTTAACTGAAAATCGATGGCCGGACATGGTTTGGACACTGCGGCGGCAAATACTTCGAGCAAATTGTGCACATCCGAATACGTGCAGGTTTCGTCGACACTAATCGCGACATGCTGCTCATCGAATTTGCGTAAATTAATTTCCTGCTTTTCTGCTGCAGCGATAAGTGCGTCGGCATTGGCTGCAATGGTAAGCGTGTCGAAATGATTGCGCGTTTTAACTTCGTAGCCCAGCTCGCAAAGGGCATTTTTTAGTGCTGCGGTTTTCGAATGAATGGATGTTGCGATGTTGCGCAATCCATCCGGACCATGGTAAACTGCATACATCGATGCCATAATGGCGAGCAATGCCTGTGCGGTGCAAATATTGGAAGTTGCTTTATCGCGTTTGATATGCTGTTCGCGGGTTTGCAGTGCCATCCGTAAGGCGCGGTTGCCTTGGCTATCTACCGAAACACCGATAATGCGCCCCGGTATGAAACGTTTGAAATCTTCTTTAGTAGCAAAGAACGCCGCATGCGGACCACCATAGCCCATCGGCACGCCAAAGCGTTGCGAGGAGCCCACAACACAATCGGCCCCCCAGCTTCCGGGCGATTTTAACAAGACCAAACTCATAATATCGGCACAGGCACAAACATAAGCTCCGGCTTCGTGCGCTTTTGCAACAAGTGTAGTGTAATCGTTAATTTCACCCTTCACATCAGGATATTGAAGAACGACTCCGAAAACGCGCTCGTCGAAAACCATTGTTTCGGTTTTTTCAATACGAAGTTCAATTCCCAAAGGAGCCGAGCGCGTCTTTAACAAATCGATGGTTTGTGGGAAACAAGAATCTGAAACCAACAATACATTGGCTCCCGACTTTGCTTTTTCTTTCGGACGCATGGCGTAGAACATGTGCATGGCTTCGGCAGCAGCTGTAGCTTCATCAAGCAAAGAAGCATTGGCCAGTTCCATACCGGTTAAATCCAGCACCAAGGTCTGGAAATTCAGCAGCGCCTCGAGTCTACCTTGGGCAATTTCGGCCTGATAGGGCGTATATGCAGTGTACCAACCCGGATTTTCGAAAATGTTGCGCAAAATCACAGATGGCGTAATGGTGCCATAATAACCCAATCCGATATACGTTTTGAACACCTTGTTTTTTGCAGCGATACCCTGAATGTGTTGAAGGTATTCGTATTCGTTCATGGCAGCAGGAATATTGAGTGGCTGGCGCTTACGAATTAGTTCGGGAATGGTGTTGTCGATCAGGGTGTCGAGCGATGGTAAACCAATGGCTTGAAGCATTGTAGCGGTTTCGGCTTCATTGGGACCAATGTGACGGCGTTCAAATTCTCGAATCATGGGAATGTGGTTTGTTCAAAAAATCGTGCGAATTTAGTAACAATTCGGGTTCAAAAGAGTTGCAAAGCATGAAGAATTTATCTTTGTTACAAGCCGAATTTCACGTAGGTTTGAAACGCTTCGATTCATGCAGATTTTGCGAATCTTTTTATGTGTACTTATCAGCACCTTTATCCAGGCGCAGGATACACTTTACCTTAAATCGGGCGATGTTATTTTAACCGATATCTTGGGAGTTTCTTCGGCGCGAATGATTCGTTATAAGGCGATTGGCTCAACTTCAATTTCAATAGATTCAATTGATAGGGCCGCAATATATCGAGTCGGGGTCGCAAGTGGTGATTATTTTCCAAATCCGGGAGCATCCATAAAAAGAAAAGCGCTTTTCAAACCGATTGATTTAGCGCTACAGTGCGAAGCGCAATGGCACGAGAAATGGAACCCGCTTACAGGCAAAATGAAATTATCTAGAAAGGATATCAAATCAGGGAAGTATTCGGCAAACTACCCGTTGAGCTCACTCGTTCTAATTGATCGGTATCCGAAAAAAGCGATATTCGTTGATACGGCTGATGGATTTTTGTATTTCAGGCTTCCGGGTAAGCTTGAAATAAAAGAAATTGAGCTCGATAAAGTGTATTCTGTTCGTCGATCAGATGCGTCTGAAAAGATTTTGTATTCGCCCGATACATTGGAGAACAACTGGCTGAGTGCCTCAGAAATGGAGGATTATATAAAAGGACAACAGGATGCCCAGCGGTACTATAAAATACGCCCAGCGCTTTCGGCTATGGGAGGTTTTTTTGTGGGCGCTGCCGGTTCTGCACTCGGCATGTTTATAGGTCCGGTAACTGTGCTATCCTACACCGGTTTCGCCGGCTATACTTTACCCGGTTCGGGCAAACTGAGCGGATTTAATCCGGCCATGAAGTCGAATGCTGCATACCGCGAAGGATTTGGAACCGCAGCGAAACGCAAAACAGTTAAAAAAGCCGCATTGTGGAGTGCCATTGGCTATGTGGGTGGACTTTCTGCATTAACCATTGTATTGAGTCAGAAATGAATGTCGAAAAATTACTGCGCATTTTCCATTGGATTGTTTTTGGAAATTACTGGGTTTCGACAGGTGTTGTAGCATTGTATGCTGTAAGTTGCGCGGTTCTTGGCGCGGCGTTTTCGTGGGAATGGTCGGCAGCTTTGTTTTCAGGAACACTCTCGGCATACACCTATCACCGGGTAGGGCTGAGCATAAATCCCCAAACCGATTCGGCCGGAGGACAAAGGCGAAAATGGATTAGCGAAAATTCGCGCGCATTGCGTTTCCAAATGGTTGCTTCGGGACTACTTGCCCTCGCTTTGTTTATATGGCTTTGCAATGTTGATCAATGGATTTTTCTTTTCCCTGCAGTCTTGGTAACAGGCATATACATTTTGCCGATTATTCCATTTGGCACGAAGCGATTGCGGTTACGTGAATTGCCATACGTCAAAATTTTATTCATTGTGTCGGTCTGGTTGGTTTTATCGCTTTTGCCGCTCGTTCCGGAAATTATTCCATTGCCACAAAACAACTCCTTGCAGTTGCTCTTACTCCAGCGTCTGTTATTTTTACTGGCAGTAACGATTCCATTCGACTTGCGCGATATGGAGTTTGACAGAAGCCGCGGGATAAAGACGCTTGCCACACGTTTGGGAGCAGAACGCAGCATTCGGCTTTCACACCTTCTGCTGGTTCTATCGGCAATTGTATGTTGGACGGGATTTCAGATGCAACTTTGGAACGGCGCCATCGCGCTTGCCTTGGCGGTAAGTTCGGCATCAACCGCCATTTTACTGGCTCGAATTAAACCCAATTCAGACGAAATGACCTTCAGCTTCTGGATTGAGGGAAGCATGCTCGACCAGTTGTTTTGGGTTCAGATGTTCGTTTAACGAATTGACGTTTTGCGAGATATTCCTGTTCGGTTTGTCCGGGTGTTGGAAATAATTCGGCTTCTCTGCCCAATGCATGCAAATCGCACAGCGTAGAAAAACCCGCGGCACAAACAATTTTTTCGGCACGTGCTACTTCCACAGCAAATTGTTCATCGCTTAGGTTTAACAGCACATCAGCTCGAACTGCTTGCTCAGGGATTTTCCAGCCCAAAGCGCGAAAAACAAAACCTTCGTGCTGCGCCTTTTGTTTCATCTGTTTGTAAAAGCGGCTGTAATGCGGTTCAGGGCCTGATAAGATAGCCAGTAAGGTGTTAGGAACCATTTCTTCTGGAGCAGCACGTTCAAAGCGCGACAAGGGCCCAATGTATGTTACCGGCGGCAGACCTTCGAAAGGAGTGCTTAATTTTCCGCTCAATCGTCTGGAGTCGGCGTAATCGGGAACATGTATTTCGTTGAAGTTTTTCATCAGCCCACGCATAATGCGCCTAACAAAAGCCCTTGCAATGCCTCCTCCGAAAGGCGCTATTGGCTGCAATTGATGCGTAATCAAAATCGAGGAAACGCTTGGATGCCAGAGTCCGTATCGGTTGTCGGAAATAATCTGATCCAATTTTAACAAATCTGCGTGTTTCACGATCCAGCGATGCTCATCGCGAATGGCTCTACGAATTTTGAAACCTTGCACAAGTACCGACAACCAAACAGGAATACCTTGATGATAGCGAATGTCGTAGCCTTTTAAAGGGATGTACTGTACGTTCGAAAGTGATTGCCTTAATCGGGTTTCTAGGGTTTTGGGAACAGCAACAAGCACTTCTGCCCCCTGCTTTTGTAGTTTTCTAATCAGCTGTATGCAACGCGTAGCATGTCCCATTCCCCAGTCGAGCGGTGCTATAAGAATGCGTTTATGGGATATCGTTTGCATGAATGTTCAAAACTAAAGACTTCGACGAAAATCTAAGCCCTGATGAAAAGTTTGTTCGCATATTTTTCTAGGAAATTCAATTACCGAAGCCTGATTGGGTATTTCACGATTGTTGTATATTTGAAGCATTCACAATCCATGGAAGAACTGCAAAAAAACCATCTTCTTCAGCGCGTTGAATCGGCCATACACACAATACGGCCATACCTCGAAGCAGATGGAGGAAATGTGACCCTTGAAGACATAACCGACGACCTGGTTGCGCACGTTCGTTTTCATGGTGCATGCAGTTCGTGTTCTATGAGCGAAATGACATTGCGCGCCGGCGTTTCCGAAGCAATAAAACAAGCCATTCCTGAAATAAAAGCAGTTGTGGCCATCAATTGAAAAATTCTGAATTATGACAAAATATTTCCAAGTTCTAAGCTTAGCCCTTTTCTTCTCAACTGTGGCATTTTCCCAGTTTGATTGTCAAAACGGTCGATATTCCTACGAGATTTTCAACGCATCAATAACCTCAGATATCACATACGGTTCGGCCGTTAATGTGGGTGGACAAACACAAAGCCTTGAATTGGATATTTATCAGCCAGAAAACGATACCGCCACTATTCGGCCTTTGCTAATTATGGCCCACGGAGGTTCGTTTATCGGGGGAAATAAAACCGGAACAGATGTGGTTCCGATTTGCCAGAAGTTCGCAAAAATGGGCTATGTCGTGGCATCCATTGAGTACCGCCTAGGATTTGGTGGCATTCTTCCCAACGAAGAAACAGCGATCAATGCTGTGTATCGTGCCACAGGTGATATGCGCGCCGCAGTACGTTTTTTTAGAGGCACGGTCGAAAACGGAAATCCATATAAGATTCACCCCGACTATATTTTTGCCGGAGGTGTTTCTGCGGGTGCATTCATGGCGCTGCATTTGGCATATCTCGATGAGGTTAATGAGATTCCGCCCAGTGTAGACACAACAGCGCTTGGTGGCATCGAAGGAAATAGCGGCAATCCGGGATATTCATCAGAGGTGCGTGCCATCGTTAACCTCTGCGGTGCAATTGGCGATACCAGCTGGATTAATACCGGCGATATTCCCTGTTTGTCGATGCATGGCACCAACGATGGAACCGTTCCCTATGGATCTGATGTTATTACAGTGCTTTTCATTCCATTGATGGAGGTCGACGGGAGCGCGTCTGTTGCGCGCCGTATGGATAATCTTGGGATTGAAAACACCTTTGTTTCCTGGCCAAACACCGACCATGTTCCTTTTGTAAGCAGCTTATCCTACCAAGATTCTGTATTTCAATTCATGGTGCCGTTCCTGCGCAATCAAATAAACTGCGAAGAAACACAGCCATCCGGTTTTGCCTCAATAGGTAATGAAGCAGGTTGGTTTCCAAATCCGGCGAATGAGCTAATCCGATTTAACGCACAAAACGGAATTGATTTTATCCAGATTAGCGATTTAGTTGGCAAGGTTGTTTTAACCGAAACCCGTAACGCGGAACTTTCGGGACAAATTTCGCTCGGTCACTTGCCCAACGGCTTGTACAATCTTTTATACAAAGAAAACGGCAAACAGAAACGTGTTCTGATTGCCGTTGCTCATTAATTTTTCAAATTTACTTTTTCGGTTTGGCTGCAACCGTTGTTTCCAAATGGTATTCGTAAATGCGGCGTGTCTTGATAAGCTTGTTCGGTTCAGCACTTAGAAAAACCTGTTCTTCTGTTTGATGGCCAAAGTCATCGAACTTCCTGCTGATTAATTTTTCTTGAGTGCCTGCAGCATTAAAATAACGCTCGCGAGCTATATTCCCATAAGCATCAAAAACCAACTCATTCGATGCAATTTTTTCTGATGTCTTTGCGGCACATCCGCATGATTTATAATCGACAGAAACAACTGAACTGTCGGTATAACTTAATTCGTTGCGCGAAACCTCCAACTGCTCCTCATTATAGCCAAAACGCTTGATAATTCTACGATCATTGTCGAGCTGATATTTATAATACACCCAACTTAACATTTTGCGTTTCTCTTTATTATTGTATACCGTGCTTTGAAGAATCATTCCATCATCGTCGTATTCATTTACAGTTAAAGGATATGCACCCGGAACTTTGTTTCCAACACTATCCAATACGTAATGACAAGTCTGCGTAAGTAAGCCTTTTTCGTTGCGCTGGTCTTCAAAAATACGCTTTTGAATTGCCTTCTCTCCGCGATAATCTACCTCCTGGGTCGGATACCCTTTTTCATCGTAACTGTATTCGGTATACGAAATCAGTGTGTCGCCCTTGGTGCGCAATTCTTTGCGGTGCAAGCGTCCCGGAGGCGCATACACATACACCTCTTTTTCGTTTTTACCAATCATTCGAACCTCTTTCTTGGTGAGCAAATTGGCAGCGTCGTATGTATATTTAACATCTGCCTTCTTGTTTCCATCTTCCGAAAACATACCGGATGACTTGAAATTTCCTTTCGCGTCGAACAAATCCTGCTGTATCAAAAACTCTCTTCCCGAAGAGGCGCCAACATCAAAATTGTAAATCGTTTTAACAATCGGGGAAGGCTTGTGTTGTTGTTTCGAAAACATCTTTCCCGGATTAACTAAAATGCAGGAACTCTGGGCGAAAAGAGTGGAATCTGAGATTGAAATGAAACCCAAAATAAGCAATGTGAAGCACTGTTTCATGGTTTTAACGAATCAGATTTAACGTGACAAAAGTACATATCATCAATTAATTACACAAGTAATTAACAAAGTTTTCAACAATCCTTACGCAAATCTTTCGTCGAAGGTTTCAAATTGGCTTTGCCGTATTGCTAATTTTGAGGCAGAAATCATGAAAGGAGACATTGAATATCCGGAAGTGCGCGATGTGTCGGTTGCTGCAATATTGAATGATGACGACTGGAATGTTTACCTCATAAACCAAAAAGATGTTCGGCTCGAGGGCGTATTGGTTAGCTCAAGAGGATACGGAAAAATCGGTGAGGAAGATGTTGAGACCTCCGTACTGCGTCATTTCCTAGAAACCATAGAGCCTAAGTCGTTTGTCAAAATTGAACCAATCATGGAAGATGTTTTTCGTTTAGCTAACGAATACTGGGTTAGTTTTTACATCGACGGTGTGATTTATGACAAGAAATTTATTTTCCTGCCTGAAACAATCAATCCGACCTTTTTTACAACCGTTCCGGTCATTGGAAAAAAAGGAGTGCTGATTTCTTAAATTGTTCCGATTTGTTCCGTTGAATCGTTAAATCAATTAAACGGAATATGATACACCTACCACCTGCCCATCGGCTGTTTTATCTCGATGTGGAAACCACTTCAGAAAAGCAGTATTTCAACGAATTAAGTCCTGCCTGGCAATCACTATGGCGGCAAAAATCCCTGCGGATAGACGCTTCAAAAGAACCCGAAGAACTCTATCCGAAGGCGGCAATTTATGCCGAGTTTGGAAAAATAATCTGCATATCTATTGGCACTATCGATGAAAAAAACAACGAATTGCGCATTTTTTCATTCTATGGATTCGATGAGCAAAAGATTCTTCTTGAATTTACGCAATGGGCAAGCGAATTTCTCGACAAGCAAAGCGTTTTGGCAGCTCATAACGGGAAAGAATTCGATTTTCCATGGATCGCGCGTCGCTTGGCAATTCAAGGCATCCCGGTTCCAAAACCATTTCAACTGTTCGGAAAAAAATCGTGGGAAATTCAGCACATCGATACGCTGGAATTATGGAAATGTGGGGACTACAAGCATTATACATCGCTCGAACTACTGGCAACCGCATTTGGAATTCAACATGCGAAATCGCAACTCGGTGGCGATAAAATCCACCACGCTTTTTGGGAAGACAAAGATATAACAGGAATTGCGGCGTATTGCGCAGAGGATGTAGAAACGCTTGCGCGCCTCATCGGCAGATTAAATGCATCAGACCCAATACAAACTGTAAGAAATCGCTTCATTAAATGTGCTGCCGAGCAGGAAATTTTTACCGAAATTGCATGCGATTAGCACAACCCGATGAAGAAACATCTTTCGCTTCTCTTGCTTCTGGCCTCAGTTGCTTCATGCCGGAACAATCTTGATCAATACGGCGAAATTTTTCAAACCGTTATGAAATCTGAAGATGGCGTATTTCGCGGTCTAAACATTAACGATAACCGACAGCAAGTCGAATCGGAGGAAAATAAAGCCGCTGATGCATTTACCGATAACATGCTGCTGTATGAAATCGCATTAAACGAAACAGCCGCATTAACCGTGCGCTATGGCTTTGAAAACGGGAAACTATTTGAAATCGGAGCCGATATTGAATTCGAAAAGCAGGAAGATGGCATAGCACTAATCGAAGGGTTCAAAAAATATTACACGGCTAAACTTGGTGCAGCGCAAAGTGCAGCAGGATTTGTAACCTGGAAAGGGAATGTCGATGGTCAAGACATTCGCATCGAAATGACCGATGAGGCAGAACTGTCGTCTTTCAACGCTTGGTCGCTTTCTATTTATCGCGACCGTAAGCTATGAGTAAGGCCCTTCTCGAATACAGAAATTTTGGCCTTTCGATTTGTGCCAAAGAAAATTCGACGCCTACAAATCTTGTCCGTGATGTCTCATTCTCGGTTTTACCAGGAAAGATTACGGCTCTGATTGGTCTTTCCGGTTCCGGAAAAACTCTGTGCGCAAATGCTCCGCTAAAACTCTGGCCTTCGGATTTTATTCCGATTACAACAGGTGAAATTTTATTTTCGGAACAGAATGATGCAGCAATCAACCTGATAAAAGCATCCGAAAAGGAACTTGAGAAAATTCGGGGAAGGAAAATAGGATTCGTTTTTCAAGAAGCAGCAGCAAACCTGAATCCCACTAAAACCATCGGAAATCATCTAATCGACACGCTTCTTTTTAATGGTGAAGGAACCGTGGAGCAGGCTCAACAAAACGCAATTGCACATCTTGTTTCGGTTGGACTCTCGCCGGCCGAACGGTTTATGCAAGCCTTTCCGCATCAGCTTTCTGGCGGACAAAAACAGCGCGTTCTTATTGCCTTGGCGCTTTGCACACAACCATCCATACTTATCGCCGACGAGCCAACATCATCGCTCGACTCGGTAAACCAACGCGATGTTTTACACGTATTGAAAGCGCTTTCAACGAAGCGCGGACTTGGCATTCTTTTCATTACACACAACATAAACCTTGTTGAACACTATGCAGATTATATCGCCATTCTAGAAAATGGTCGCTTGGCCGAATCGGGCGATGTTGCGAAAATTCTGGAAGGGCCAAAATCGCACGCCGGAAAGCAGCTTATTGAAAACCGAATTTCCGGAAGCAATTCTGTCTCATTGAAACGAACCGCTTCGGAAACTAATGCATCGATTCAAAACAACACCCTACTTGAAACAAAACAGCTTACCGTGTCGTTTGTACAATCATTGAACACATTCGATACACATGCCCCTCAAATTAAGGCGCTAAACAATGTAAGCATTAAACTTCGCCTCGGAATTACAACAGGAATTGCCGGCGAAAGCGGGAGTGGAAAAAGCACCTTAGTTCGGTGTTTGGCAGGATTAATCGAACCGCAGAAAGGTCAGGTACATTGCGAGGGAAAATCGCTTTCCGGTTTTTCGAACGAAGACTGGCGAACCTTCCGCAAACGGGTGCAAATTGTTTTTCAAGACTCGTACCTTTCGTTAAATCCATTAATGCGCGTTGACCATTCCTTGCTCGAGGCAATTCGTTTTCACAATCCCGGCCTTACAAAAGCGGGGCGCATTGGCCTGTTGATAAACCTGCTCGATCGCGTGCATCTTTCTCTCAATATTGTGAAGCGAAGGCCTCACCAATTGTCGGGCGGCCAACGGCAACGATGCAATATTGTTCGTGCACTGGCGAGCAATCCGGAGATTTTGCTTTTTGACGAAGCCGTTTCGGCATTGGATACGGTAACACAATTCCAAATTCTAAACCTGATTGCGGAACTTAAAAAGGAGAAGGCGCGGGCAATTGCATTTGTATCGCACGATATCGATGTGATTCGCTACCTGTGCGATGAAATTGCGGTTATGCATGAAGGAAGAATCGTTGAATTCGGAGAGGTGCAAACGGTTTTCGAAGCCCCACAATCTGAATACACCCGCCAATTGGTTTCGTCGGGTTTCAATGCTATTGCTTAGCTTTGCTGCATGCTCATTAAATCAGCAAAATTTGTAATCAGCAACAGCGACATCAAAGGCTGCCCGGCACCGAAGCTTCCGGAGGTAGCATTTATTGGTCGGTCGAATGTTGGGAAAAGCTCACTCATCAACATGCTGGTGAATCACAAAGGCTTGGCAAAAACCTCAGCAAAACCCGGTAAAACGCAGCTCATCAATCACTTTATCGTGAACGATTCTTGGTACCTGGTCGATTTGCCCGGATATGGCTATGCCCAAACATCCAAAACACTGCGCGCCGGCTTTTCACAAATCATAACAACGTATATCAGTAAACGAACCAATTTGTTGAATCTTTTTGTGCTCATCGACTGCAGGCTCGAGCCGCAAAGCATCGATTTGCAATTTCTGCGTTGGCTCGGACAAAACGGCGTTCCATTTTCGCTCGTTTTCACAAAATGCGATAAGCTCGGGAAAAACAAATTGGCCGAAAATATCGATTCCTATAAAAAAAAGCTTCTTGTAGAATGGAGCGAATTGCCCCCCTCTTTCATTACTTCGGCAACAGCAGCAATGGGCCGCGATGAACTTTTACAGTACATCGATTCCATTTGCAAGCAGAAGTAGCTCAATCCATCAAGGCAATGCTTTGTTTCTTCTCAAATTGAAGTGTTTCCCCTTCGGCCTTTAATACCGCGAAATACGTCCCTGCAGGCATGCGTTCGCCATTGGCATTGCGGCCATCCCAATAGAATTTCGTTTGGTTGCTTTCAAAAACAACATTGCCCCAGCGATCAAAAATGGTGAGTAACAAGGTCTTTATACCACTTAAAGGAACTTCCAGCACATCATTTATACCATCGCCGTTGGGCGTAAACACATTGGGCAGTGTGATATCTTCCGGAATTTCCACAATGCGCGTTGTGGTGTCAGAACACCCAAATTCGTTGCTTACTGCAAGAGTTACCGTGTAAATACCCGGAAGCTCAAATCGGTGAAGCGGATGGTGTACTTCGCTTGCATTTTCGTCGCCAAAGTTCCATGCATACGCAATCGAACCCAGCGACTGGTTGTTAAATTGGATTGGATCTTCGGTACTCGGGAATGGGGACAAATCGGCCTCAAACGCGGCTACCGGTAGCGGGTTGAAATGCATATTCAGTGAGGCCGGTAATGAAGAGCATCCGTCTGCATTGCTAGCAACTACACTTATTCCGGCTCCTTCTTCGCCATTCCAAACAACGGGAATTTCTGAACCTTCGAACGAAGCGTTTTCCCCGGCAGCGCTGATTGTCCACAAATACGTTGTTGCAGGCTGAGCTAGGATGCTATATGCAACGCTTTGCAATCCCGCACAAAGTGTATCTGGACCCACGACCTCCGGCACTTCGGGCCGAAGTAAATAATCTGAAAGAGCCCATTCGCCTCGTCCGGACAAGGTTGAAGAAAAACGCAACGAGTCGCCCAATGTCTGCTCTTGCGTTGGGATGCTTGACCAGGCAAGTTGCGGCGCCAAACGACTCGCGGCCCAGATGCTCCGGTTTTGGAGCCAGGCCAACTCAGAACTGCCGCTAAGGAATAACGAATCGGCATTGCAGAAAATCCTGTAATGAAAATCATTGCCAACCGAGCACAACGATGCATCCATCAATGCTAGCGAAACGCCCTCCTGCCCTGCACCACGTTCAGAAAATCGTACTCCTGCACCACCATCTGAAAAGGCAATCAGCTTGAGTGGGCGAAATGCGGTTTCGCTTCCAACCGGAAAAATATATTCCTGATTGGCCAGCATCGCCCGATAAAACCTTCCGCCGAGCGAACTGTAAATTCGCGCATTTACCGCATCAACATCAGCTGCCATTTGCCCATCCACGCGCAATTCGCTGTTCTGCGTATTCACCTTGCAATTTTGCAATTTCAGTCTAAGGCAATTCGCCGAAACATTGAGTTGCTTTGTTCCTGAGCCTTCAAACTCCAGCATTCCAAACTGTATAGGATTTGCCGAAGAGACCTGCTGGCTGTCGCCAGATAAGCGCCAAACAGAAGAACCATTATTTACCACACTACCGCCAAAACCAACATTGCCCTGTACGTCAACCAATCCATTGTTGGTGATTACTCCGTTACTCTGTAAATTCG
>JBKCFX010000534.1:0-7105 GCA_046303595.1 Bacteroidia bacterium | reverse complement strand
ATATCTTTAAGTCCCAGTAGTAAGGACTGAATCGAAATACCTGCTGCAAAAAATGCAAAAAAAACAAACCATGCGCTCGGTTGGCAAGCAATCTGAATTATTCTTTGTCGGAGCGTCACTTAGGGTAAAATTGTAAATTCTGTGCGGCGGTTTTGCTTGCGGCCGACCTCGTTTGCATTGCTGGCAACCGGCTTGGTTTCGCCATACCCTTTGGCCGAAACGCGTAATTCGGAAATTCCGTTTTCGAGCAGGTACGCTTTCACCGCACTTGCGCGTTCCTGCGAAAGTTTCAGATTGGCATCATCGGCACCAACATCGTCGGTATGCCCACCGATTTCGATTTTAAGTTTGGCATTGGCGTTAAGAAAGTCTTTTAATTTATTCAATTCTGCTAGGCTGGTTTGTTCAAGTTTAGCAGAACCACTTGCGAAAAAGATATTTTTTAGTACTATTTTCTCACCGGCTGCAATTGGAGTTAAATTGATATTCGCCTGAAACACATCCGAAGCTTTAAGTTCCTTTGAGAGGGTATAATTTTCTGAGAAAAACAAATAGCCTGGCGCGCTTACATTCACCGCATACGAAGAACCTGCCGGTAAACTAACCAAAAAAGAACCGTTTTGAGGATCACTCTTGCTAATTGCCATAATGCGTCCCGAATACACATCAATTACCTCAAAACGCGCTTCAATCTTGGCTCCTGTTTTTGCATGTTGCACGATACCTTTCATAAATGTTACCGCTGCCGGCCGTATCCTTTCATCGAGAGCAAAACGATAAATATCTTTTAGACCAAAACCACCGGGCCTATCTGAACTGAAATAAGCGAATGCACCATCAGCACTAATGATCATATGCGATTCGTCAGAAGCAGTATTTACCGGATAGCCTAGATTAACCGGAGCCGACCATTTGCCATCAGCGTTCTTTCGGCTAACAAAAAAATCGCGTCCTCCCATTCCGGGATGCCCTGAGGACGAGAAATACAAGCTCCGCCCATCGGGATGAAAAAAAGGCCCTGATTCATCTTGGTCTGTATTGAGCGAATCGCTTAGATTGTAGGCTTCACCCCAAAATCCGTTTGCCTGTTTCTCCGCACACCATAGATCCGACATACCTTTTCCTCCCACACGACGACTCACGAAAACAAGCGTTTGTCCATCGGCAGAGATGGTTGGTTGCGCATCCCAGGTTGGACTATTCACAGATTCGCCTAGATTAACAGGCGTTGACCAAGCGTTCCCCCTGCGCTCCGAAACATACAGGTCGCAACTGCCAATACCACCCGGGCGCTCGCAAGCCGTAAAAAATATTGTTCGTCCATCGGGCGAAAGGCTATGCGCTCCCTCGTTTCCATGCGAGTTTAGTGGAGGGCCAACCGGACTGGCATTGCGCCATTTCCCTGCCTCTTTCTCGCTGATATAAAAATCTTCTTCCACCTTTGAGCCTCCATTGTCGGTGAGTGCATCTGCGGGACGCATGCGTGTGTAAATGATGATTTGCTCGTCGACGGTAATGGAAGGATGATATTCGCTATGAATACTGTTAATTTCAGGCCCAAGATTTTCGGGTTTGAATTCGACCGGATGCAGAACAGCAACTTCAGCGAAGCGAGCATTACGAAGCAAGCGATTCGCTTTTTTTCGGTTTTCTTCTGAGATTTTTGGATACGCAAGAAACTGTTCAAGGTGTTTGGCCGCCTCCGAGAAAGCCGCAAGTGCCAGATCGGCCTGAGCCCAACGAAGGTATAAGGGAGGAAAGCGATCGGGCTTAATGCGCGCAGCGGCGGCATAATTCGTTCGGGCTTGCTCGGCCTTGTCCATATCGAGACACAAATCGGCAAGCGTAAGTTGCGCCTCAAAAAACTCTGGAGCCTCCTCTACTGCTTTCTGAAGGTAGGTATACGCTACATCATTTTTCTTTGACTGATAATTTTCAAGACCTTCCTCAAAGAGGCGAATAGCCTTTTTATTGCTCGTACTGTATTCTTTTTGAGCCCTTAGGATTCCGGCTGCCAGCAATAAAAAGAAAATGAGTTGGAATTTGCGCATCTTAAATCGAATAACGCCGAAAAATAAAGAATTATATCAGGCGATATAAAATAAAAAAGCCCTAGATTTTTAGGGCTTTATCGATTTATTTGAATCAATTTTACCGCTTTAATGTTACGTCGCCGGTCAACACCTCTCCACCCGAAAGTTTCAGGACGTAGAAATATACACCATCGGGCAATACATCGCCGGTCCAATTGTTTTGGTAATCGGTATTTGAATACACTTCATCGCCCCATCGATTGTACACAGCCAATGCCGATTCTGGGAATGCGCTAAGTCCGGCTACTACAAAGAAATCGTTGAAACCGTCGCTATTTGGAGTAAAACTATTTGGCACCTTAACAGCATTTGAAACCGTAAACAATCGCGAAAGTGTATCGGTGCACCCTTCTGCATCAGCAACAATTAGCGTTACAATCAACTCGCCTTCGGATGCATATGTATGCGATGTGTTTTGCGTATTTGCACCTGAGTTGTCTCCAAAGCTCCAGTTCCATGAAATAGGCGAACCTGTTGATTGATCCGTAAATCCTACTTGTATTCCTGTTTGAGCGCCTGTTTCGGGATTGGAGGCAAAGGCAGCCGTAAGCAGACTTTGAGATAAAACGATAGCATCGCTGAATTCGCAGCCATTTGTATCGGTAACAGTAAGACTTATTGGCCCAACACCGGCAGCAGTATTTTGAGTTACGCTTCCGTTGGTCCAGAAATAGTTGCTCATTCCATCGGGGCCCGAGAGTGTAATCGGATTCCCACCACACAATGGTTGATCCTCACCTAAATCGAATTCGGGCAAAGCATTAATGCTAACCACTACCGAATCGGGGTTATTGTTGATGCATCGGTCTGCATTTGCAATGAGGTAATATGTACCCGAAGCAGCATTATCCAACACCAGCGAATCGTTGGGCACATTACCGTTTGGTGTTACCCAAACATAGGTAACGCCTTCTTCCTGATTCGAAAGAAGCAACAATTGTTGGTTTTGACAAATTGATGCATCTCCTGAAATCACAGGATTTTGAGGCAATGGAATCAAGGTTACTTCAACAGAATCGCGCACAGTACAATTAAACTGATTTTCTAGTTCGACCCAGTAAATGCCCGAAGTTGTTGCCGTGAATTGATTATCTGTTGATTCATCTTGCCATAGATAGCTTACCTCATCATCGGTTGTTGCATCAAGCAACAAGGTAGTGCCTTCGCAAATGGTCGAATCTGAAAACAGAAATTGGAATTCGGGCGTTATATTCACATCGAGAACGAGCGAATCTGCTGCAGATGGACACCCATTTCCCATGTAATAAGCAACAAGGGTTCCTGCAAAATTGGTATCTGAGAGTGCTAAAGTGTAGGCTCCGTTTGGAGTGCTCGCCGTATCGCCATTCAAAATCCAATAATACGTTGATCCTCCGTTTTCAGCAATGCTCAGGTTTAAAACATCTCCGATGCATGCATTTAATTGACCGATTAGAAGGCCATTGGTACTCAAGTTAGCATCGGGTGGACTGGCCGAAAAAAACAAGTCGACAGAATCGCGCTTGGCACAACCAAATTGATTAGAAACTTCAACCCAATACAATCCGCCAATGGTTGCGGTATAGGCTTGATTATTTGATCCATCCTGCCATTCGTAAATTAAATTATCGCCGGCGCCCGGATCCATCGTTACTGAAGAAACATCGCATACTGTATCGGCTAGGCCAATGTATGCTTCTGGCGTTGGATTAACGAGAAGCGTAAGGGTATCGGGGAACGATTCGCAACCTGCTTTGATACAAAATCCCAAATACGTACCTGAATTTTGCGTTACAGAATTCGGAAATTCTAACGTTTGCCCATCATACAGGGTGTTGTTCGCTCCAATCCAGCCATATCCATCGGCACCTTCAACATTCGAAAGCAATAACTCAATGGGCTCTCCTGCACAAAGTGTATCGCCTGTTACGCTTGGGTCGAATGGAGAGATAGACGCAACAGGTGATGGCGGTCGTGGTGATGTCCAAATTTGAATGGTATCGCGTGCACGGCAGCCCTGAAAATCTGTAACTGTTACATAATATTGACCAGAATCGCTCACGATAAAAAATGGCTGTGTTGATCCATCTTGCCACTCAAACAAATACGATCCCGGTACGGTAAGTAAAAGTTGAGCACCTTCGCAAATGGTATCGCGGGCAGCTTGAATGGTTACCGGCGGCTCATAATTGGTAACGGTAATGGTATCGGTCGCATAACATTCGTTTCCACTTAATACTTCCACATAATAGGTACCCGGATCAAATACAATGATTTTTTGTGTGGTATCGCCCGTGCTCCAGAGGTATGAAGTTTTACCCGGCCCGGCATCCAATACTGCCGAATCGCCCAAGCACAATTGGCGGCTAAGGCCTAGTTCAAGGTAGGAGAAATTGGTAAAGTACCCATAATTGCAGCTTGCACCGGCTTGGTAAGTAAGCCCCATGTGAAAGAGTTCTTCGCTGAAATTTTGAAGCAGGGTACCCTGGTTAACCGGAATCTCGGCTGTCGTAAATGCTTTTCGGCAATACACCCATTCGCCGTTTGTGCCCGGTACAGGCTGAAAATCGGCTGCAGTAATGATATTCGGATTACCGTTTAAGGTAAAATTTCCTTCACTTCCGGCTTTTATGGTGATGTTTAATTTAAAATTAGCACTTCCCAAGCGATTAAACCCAACCTGGTTTGAGCCTGTGCACTCGAGAGAAGGAATAATAGCACCGGCAATCTGATCGCCCACTCCCGAAATATGCAGCACATAAATTGGCTTGCTTCCCCGAATAAATCCTGCTGCAGCGGTAAACGAATACACATACTGTTCGCCGGCGTTTAGTGTATCCACTGCAATTGGGTTACCATCTGCGAAAATCTCTGTAGAATCTTCGGTAGCGCATACAATAACTTTATCCAACCCATTGGCCCAATCGCCACGAACCACAATGTGTTTAAATCCGCAATTTTCGACCGAAATTAACTGGTCGGCTGCCAAGTCGGCTCCACCCTCATCGCCAATTGGTGGGGGGTTGAGATCAATCATATCGTCCTTAACTGTTACTGCAACCGGCTTATCGGATTCGATTTTAGTACCGCCCGGTTTTGATGCACCTAGGTAATCAATCGCTTCGCAATAATAAACTTGTCCCCTATTTAATTGAACGGAGAAGGGTATTCCGGCGGGATGATTCAAAATATCGATAGAAGGTGTTATCGTAACGTTAGTTGTATCATCGGTAGCAACTATGGCAAATCCGGTTCTTGGTTGCGGAATATAGGGCGATCCACCAAGCGTGCGGGCGTTTTCCCAAAAGGTTTGAAAAGGGGTATAAAACAATGTGCCATTTGCATTTTTACCTTTTAAAGCAATGATGTCTTTATTGTTCGCTGCACCCAACTCATAATATGCAGTAATTGGGGCGGTTGAACGAACTAAAATCCCAGTATTCATTACCGAATCGGGTGTGGTTGTTTCAATCTGATTGATAAATTGTGTCAGATTGACTGTTTGCGTTGAATTGGCGGCCAGATTAATAACGATAGCAGGAAAACCAATCAAATTAGCAGGTTGAAGAATTGTTACCTGTGCAGGATCTGTTAAGGTTGATATCACAACCCGAATTGGCCTGTCGCGAAAAGCACCGCCGTTAATTTCTCCCTGAGTGCCCTGTGTCAAGTCGGGCGGAGCAAACCAGAATTCCTGATCTATTTGGGCCGAAAGGATCATCGGAAGAAAGAAAAAACCACAAATGATAGATAGAATTTTGTTCGTACGAATTATCATGATTCTTGAAATTAATTTATCTGTTTGTGAAATTATGCTGAATTTTAGTTTAGCACGAAATAGTACTTTAATCGGTTTAATAAGGTTACATTTTTTGTGCAATATTAGTTCTCTAACCAATACGAATAGTTAAATTATCCGTTTATATCTTACGCCCAATCTTGCCTATTGCACGAAAAACAATACCGATATCGCTGCTCAGTCGATAATCTTTTGCATACAAAATATCGGCCTGCTCAATAATTTCTATTTCGTGAACGGGGAAATTAAATGCATCAAGCGGTGTTAAAACTCCCTGTTTAATTTTGGGCAAGCCATGCACATTGTTTCTGCTTGCATAGCCTACCCAGCTTAATTTACCACTTAGGCACCTGATGGAATTTCGGAAAATACTTAGCGGATTAGAAATTAGCAGGGTGAATGGAAATAAAATAAACACAAGCAGCGAAAAAACAATATCAAATGCACGCTTTTTTCTTTTGTTTTCTGGCTTGAGAATGGAATTTAAACCAATCACGAAATAATCGCTATCTGTTTGAATCGAATTACTTCCGATGATGAATAAACTCTCGGATGGAGCAATTTTATATTCGAGCGTAGGGATATCAATTTCGGCCATTCTATCCATAATCTGCCCGCTGCTTAAATCATTTCCGCAAAAAATAACTTCATCAACCGCGAATACTTCTACCAGTTCTTTAATACGACTCAAACTTCCCACAAATTCAGCTGCATATGCATCTTGTTCATGCGGAAATACTAAACCGATAAATGCATATTTCTGGCCAGAACGTAATAACATATCTTTAATTCGGTCTGCTTCAAGCAATTCGCCGACAATTAAAACACGTCTGCGCTCATTGCTGTCGGGTAAAAGGCTTCGGTACACAACTAAATTAAAGCCAAGCCTTAATCCCACAGCCGCAAGTCCGGCCCATGCCGCTCCAACTAATGTTAAAAAGCGCGAATAACGCAGCGATTCCGGTAACATAGCATAAACCAGAAGAATCAAAATAGTTCCGTAAAAAACACCTTTAATGGCATTGCTCCATTTGTAAGGCTTTTCATAAGCCCCCTGAAACCAAATCCCGAGGAGCCAAGCACAGGTGTAAAGTGGAACTGCAACCCATAAAAACGAATAGGGATAATAAATGCCACTTTTATGCGCCCAGTAACCTTTTAAAAAAGCCATACCGCCCAAAAACAATGCAGCATCTGCCAAGGGAAGTGCAACACGACTCAAAATACGCTTTGC
>JBKCFX010000533.1:0-5252 GCA_046303595.1 Bacteroidia bacterium | reverse complement strand
TTTTTGATATTGCGTGCGAAAATAAAACTACTTGAGAAGTCGACATTTAAGCTACTCAACATTTTCCGACAAAAATAAAATCTTTGCAACACCATTGCGTGTAGATTCGAAATGAAAAAGGCCTCAGCATTAAAACTATATGCCTAAATCAAAGAAGTTTATACAAATTTCGTTGCGTGTCTTGGCATGTTGTTTTCTACTGTACTGTTTACCTTTTATCTGCATTTTTACATTGCCTAAAGAAAAGAGGAATGCTATACACGAGCAATTTGTGTATTACGTTGCCACAGCCAATTGCAAACATAAAGCGAATAACGTAGTTGAGGAGGTTAAATTCTTATTGGCTAAAACAAAAAAAATAGTCCGCAATCCAACGAAAAGTGAAGATGTAAAAGATGTTTCGCGCTACCGTTTGATAGAAGTAGGATATGGATATTGTGATTAGCAAGTTAATCTGTTTTTGACAATTTGCATGGCGAATGGAATTGTTGGTAGAAGCCTTAATTTATATCGCGAAGGGAAGAATTCACATCATTCAATAAGCGAGATTTTTTACGATGGCAATTTTCATATGATTGATACCTATAATTCATTTTGGTTCATCAATAAAAAGGGCCAGGTTGCATCAATGCGTGAAATTAATGCCGGCGAAATAGATACATCAGCAACTGGTAAATTCCCCGAACATGTACCAACGAACTTTGGTATTGGCATTACCTACCGAATTGATAAGACGTTTGGTGAGCCGTTCCAAAATTTTTGGCAGGCTAAATTGATGCTTTTTAATTATTCTGTATTTGGTGCATCATTTTATCGTGGGTGGTTTTCTTTATTTGATAGGCAAGGGGGAGAGGTTTTAGAGGGGCTGTTGAAAGGGGAAAAGTTAGAGTAGTTCAAATATTTTTTCCATCGAAAATATTTATACATTTTAAGCATTCGAATGTATGATTTGTATAAATGCTTGTTCGTGAAATTGCTCCGCTTTTAATTGAATATCGGTCGGGGAAATATTAGGGAGAATAACTGCAAAAAGAAGAAACCCCTTGAAATTCAAGAGGTTTCAAAATTAAGTTGTGGTCCTGAAGGGAGTCGAACCCCTAACCTTCTGATCCGTAGTCAGATGCTCTATCCAATTAAGCTACAGAACCAAGCCTTTCTCGTTAAGAGGGCGCAAATATAGAAAATAATATCAACGCTCCTTCCTGCTTTAAAAATTTTATTTATGCAGGTACATGCACCGTGGCCAAGTAACGTTCTGCATCCAATGCTGCCATGCATCCCGAGCCGGCTGCTGTTACAGCTTGACGATACACATGGTCTTGCACATCGCCGCAGGCAAATACACCTTTTACGTTGGTTTTCGATGTGCCGGGAATGGTTTGGATGTATCCGTTTTCATCCATTTCCAACCAACCCTTAAAGATTCCCGAATTGGGTGTATGTCCGATGGCTACAAAGAAACCGGTAATGGCTTTCGTAAATTCTTCGCCGGTTTTCAGATTTTTAAAACGTGCACCGGTAACCGACTGCCCACCTTCAATTTCGAGTGTTTCGGTACTCCAAAGCATTTCGATATTCGGTGTGTTCAATACACGATGCTGCATGGCCTTCGAGGCACGCAATTCATCGCGGCGCACAACCATATAAACCTTATTGCACAATTTTGCGAGATAGCTCGCTTCTTCGGCCGCCGTATCGCCACCTCCAACGATGGCTACATCTTGTCCGCGGAAGAAGAAGCCATCGCACACCGCACAAGCCGAAACACCAAAGCCATTCAGGCGCTGCTCGCTCTCGAGTCCTAGCCATTTTGCCGAAGCGCCGGTTGCGATAATCACGGTTTGCGCTTCAATTAGCTTCGTTTCATCAATCCATACTTTGTGCACATCGCCCGAAAAATCAACTTTCGTAGCCATTCCAAAACGCACATCGGTGCCAAATCGCTTAGCTTGCGCTTCTAAATCTTCCATCATTTTCGGCCCATGTGTGCCATTCGGGTAGCCTGGGAAATTATCCACTTCGGTGGTTATCGTTAACTGCCCGCCGGGCTGCATGCCGGTGTATAAAATGGGTTTCATATCGGCGCGCGCTGCGTAAATAGCTGCGGTGTAGCCCGCGGGACCCGATCCGATGATTAAGCAATCTGTTTTTTCTGTTGTAGCTTCCATACGTTTAGTTCGTAGCAATAAGTGTATCTGCAAAATAGGATTGACCGCACCAAACGCCCAATCCACCAACAATATTACTTTTAATAAGTGATGGCGCCGAGAACGGATTCCCGTTGCCCCCTTGCGCGGCTTCAAAGGTATTGTAGAAATCAAATTCGCGCATACCGATGCTGCAAAATTTTATGAAAATGGTGTCGCCGGGTCTGTAGAAGAAATCTTCGCCAACAAATGTATCCTGCACGCCAAATGGCTTGGTCGATTGTCCTGTGAAAAACGTAATCTCGCGGCCATTTATGAACTCATCGCTCGCAATCTGACCTCGAACAGGGAAATGCTGTGGTTCGCTGTTTCGCTTCGAATACAAACGGTAGGCATTGCCGAATGTATCGGGATCGGTGTATTGAATGTAGGCAAGCCTTTCTGAATCGGCATCTGCATCAAACACATTGATTCCAAAATATAGGCTATCGACCGGAACAGGCGGTGGAATGGATGTTACCGATGTTGCCGTTTGTCCCAGTGCTTTCACCGTTAGGGTATAGTTCTTTCCAACTTCGCCGGTAATTGAACTGCTCGTGTAGTAAGCAAACGGATATTCGAATGGATTGATGATAAAGTCGAGTGTATCGGTTATGCTTCCATCGCTCACAATGACAACAGCGTCATCGATTAAAAAAGTATCGAGTAGCGAAATTACATCCGCCGGAAAGTCGGCAAAAAATCCACGATTCTTCGATACCAGCACACGCGGCGCCGATCCGGCTTCGATTATTCCTTCAACCACCAAGGATGTTCCGCTGCCTTCGAGCTCGATTTCGATTTCGCGCTCGCACGACGGAAAGACCATCCAAGCCGCAGAAAGCCATATAAATATTTTTAGAATACGCATTTAGAAACTAATATTATAGGTTGCCGATGGAATAATCGGGAATAATGAAACCATTTTCGCTGTATTCTTAAACGAACCTTGACTGAGGTCGCCTTCAGGATCGATGTAAATAAAGAAAGGATTCAAACGCGAATACACGTTGTAAACCGAAAAATTCCAGCTCGATTGGTACTTCTTGGTTTTCTTTCCATACCAGGTTGCCGATATATCCCAACGGTGGTAAGGCGGCATGCGGTAATTGTTGCGTTCGCCATACTGAAACACCGGCTGCCCTTCGAAATAATAAATGTTTGTAGGCAACCACATTAAACTACCCGTGGCATAAACGAAGACCGTTCCGAACGACCAGCGCTCGTTTAAGTCGTAACTCATCACAAGCGATAAATCGTGCCTCCGGTCGTATCGCGCATAATACGTTTTGCCATTGTTTAATTCAGGAAATGTGCGGTTTGTCCACGATAGGGTGTAACCAATCCATCCCGAGAGTTTACCATAGGTTTTCTTCAGGAAAAATTCTGCACCATAGGCTTGGCCTGAGCCGAAGGTGAGAAAATTGTCGACAGTGTCGAGTACACCATTCGAAGGAAGCGTTCCGTCTTTGAACTCGACCTGGTTCTCCATTTCCTTGTAGTACACTTCGACCGAACTTTCCCAGGTGTTTTTAAACAAGTTGCGGTAGTAGCCGAGCGAATATTGAATACCAAATTGTGGCTGCACGATGGATGTAGAAGGAAACCACAAGTCTGTTGGTAAACTTTGGTTTGCCAGCGAGGTAATGTGAACGTACTGGTAATTTTGGGTGTATGATGCTTTAAGAGAGGACTTATCGTTTAGGTTATAGCGCAGCATGAGGCGCGGCTCCACATTCGGATAAGTTTTAATCGGTTCGCCGTTGTCGTAAACAATGCTGTCGGTGGTTACACCTTTTTCGTTCTTCAAATAACGGGTAAACGGACCTACATGGCTAAACATCGAACCACGCACGCCTATGTGCATGCGCAAACGATCGGTAATGTCGTAATCGTCGGATGCATATACCGCAGCTTCGTGCGCATAAATGCGTTCGGGCGGACCGAAGGTAAATTCTTCGCCTACCAACTCGCCACTGGCATTGTTGGGGGTAAAGCGATGAAAAATATAATTCGCTCCGAATTTCAAAGTGTGCCGGTAGGATGGATACCAAGTAAAATCGGTCTTGGCATTGTAATCGCGGATGCCCGAATACACCTTGAATTTGAACGCTGTTTGCTCTACATTCGATTCGAAATTGTAGTCCGAGAAAATGAGTGAAGTATTCAGAAAGAGCTTGTTTGAAAACAAGTGATTCCAGCGGGCCGTTACCGTGGCATTTCCCCAAGGAATGCGGATATTGAAACCGCTGTTGGTGCTTTTAAAGGTGAACACATCGCGCCCGAAATAACCCGACAGAAAAAGGCGGTCTTTATCGGAAAGGCGATAATTTACTTTGGTATTTAAATCGTAAAAATAATAGCCCGAACCCTTAGTGGGTGAGGTCGATTTTACAAATGGATTGATGAGTACATCGATGTATGTGCGGCGCGCCGAAACGATGAATGATGCCGTATCTTTTTTGATGGGGCCTTGCACTGTTAAGCGCGAAGAAATCAAGCCCAATCCACCATCAACCTGCAGTTTCTTGAAGTTCCCTTCTTTCATGCCGATATCGAGTACCGAAGCCAGCCGTCCGCCATATTGCGCGGGCATTCCGCCTTTGTGTAAATCGACAGTTTTTACGGCATCGGAGTTAAACACCGAGAAAAAGCCAAGCAAGTGAGCCGCATTATAAACAACCGCTTCGTCGAGCAATACCAAATTTTGGTCGGGACCACCACCGCGCACGTACAAGCCGGTGTTGCCTTCGCCGGCATTTTTAACGCCCGGAATGAGCTGAACGATTTTCACCAGATCGACCTCGCCAAAGAAGGCCGGCAGCTTTTTCATTTCCTCAACAGAAACTTCTACGCGCCCCATGTCGGTGCTTTGTAAATTATTCCCAATGCGCGATTCGGTAATTTCAACCTCCTTTGCCTGTATGGAAGTAGGTTGCAGGTTGATGTTGATGCGCTGGTCGGATTTGAGATTTACTTTTTGGGTGAATTCCTGGAAACCGAGGTAGGAAATCGATAAGGTATACGTCCCTTCTAAAAGACTTAAGGAATAGAAACCATATGTAT
>JBKCFX010000532.1:0-1047 GCA_046303595.1 Bacteroidia bacterium | reverse complement strand
ACGTTTTGCATCATCGGCCGATATAAAGGCCGGTTGTGCCAATGTAGCCGAATTTAATGCGGTAGCGAACAATAAATGCGCGAAGAGTCCCTTGCGAATGGAAATGGTTGATTCTCTTTTCATGTGTTGAATTATTGAACTGTGGATGAGAGGATACACTTATTAAAGTATCACGTATCGACTTTTACTAAATAATTTACATAAGGTTTCGGATGATTTGAGTCATTTGTTCCAACTATCCTAGCTCCTAAGTTTACATCGAACAATCCATTACTTGGTCGGTATGAATTCCGGAATACTTCATCAACATGATTTTCAGGTAAGTGCAACTATGCGCACAGCCATCAAAGGACATAAGCCCGCTTTACTTTGGTTTACCGGACTTTCGGGTGCCGGAAAAAGCACCTTGGCCGATTGCGTTGAACAAGATTTATTTCTGCGTGGTGTGCATACCGCATTGCTCGATGGTGATTCGGTGCGCAGTGGTTTAAATAGCGATTTGGGTTTTAACGATGCCGGCCGAACAGAAAACGTACGTAGGGTGGCCGAACTTAGCCTACTCATGCTCGATGCTGGTTTGCTTGTACTCGCTGCATTAGTTTCGCCATACCGCCGCGACCGGGAATTTGTGCGCAGTAAAGTAGGCAAGGAGCGCTTTATCGAAATTTACATTGACACACCGCTATCTGTTTGCGAACATCGCGATCCAAAAGGCTTGTATCAAAGAGCTCGTCGGGGCGAGATTGGCGATTTTACCGGAATCCACTCGTGTTACGAAGAACCATTGAATCCCGATGTGTGGGTTAGTTGGCAATGTAGTTATCCTGAAGCAGCGTGTTTTGAGATTGTGCAACTTTTGAAACAGCGCAGAATTTTATAACTACCCTCTACAATAAACTATAAATCGCCTCCTGAATCTCAACTCGCGTAGCCAGTGTATTTATTTTCTTGTTCTCGGCATCGGGATACACGCGGTTGCTCAGGAAAATGTAAATCAGTTTCTTGTCGGGATCGGCCCAGGCAATGGTGCCCGTAAAGCCTGTATGA
>JBKCFX010000531.1:0-6361 GCA_046303595.1 Bacteroidia bacterium | reverse complement strand
GAATGTTATAAATCCAACGGTAATAAATTACCGGCCCTACCGATTCCAAGCCGTGTTCTCCTTCCCAACTCGAGAGTCGGTTTGCTTGCTCTGTTGAAAGTGCATCGGAATTCAATTGTTTCAACACATCAAGTAACATCTTCGCGGTTTCGGCATACACATCACTTTTGCCGAGCACAACGAGTTGTTTTGACGATTCAACATCCCAATCGTTCTTTTCGCGCAGACGCTTCTCGATGCTTAAGGCCCTATCTTCGGGCACATAATACCCCGGGTAAAGCCCAACTGCGCACGAATCGGGTTGATTGTTGGCCGAATACACAAAACCCGAAGCAGGGTCCTCTGATTTCGGATTTTCGTCGAACGAAAAATAACCAAGCGGATCATCGGCTCCGGTTGATCCATCCAAAAAACGTTTACTAAACTGACCATCGGGACGCTTCACCAGTTTAGCCGCAGCCCACCAGGCAATATGTCCGGACTTATCGCCATATACGATGCTCAGGCCCGGAGCATGAATCAACGATGCAGAAAGGCGGGCATCGTCCATGGTTTTAGCTGTGTTGAAACCATAAATTGCTTCCAATGCTTTCGATGGGAATTTTAGGTAAGTCCAAGAAACAGAAACGGGCACCTGATACAACGGAAATTTCTCAAAAACATCCTGCATTAGCGGCCCATGCGGCGTTTGAGCAATCTCGATTGAAACGGCATCTCGTTCCTTCACCAGAATTTGCTCATTGCGTTTTTGAACGGAAGTCCAATTCCCTTTATATAAAACTTTGTCGTTCTCGATTTTCTCAATGAAGAAATCGGTGTCGTCGTTTTCGAGCATGGTAAGTCCTACACCGCATTTGCTATTGTGCCCGGCAAGTGCAAAGGGAATTCCGGCAATGTAATTTCCGTAATGCGAAAACCCCGGATATTCGATATGTGCTTCGTACCAGATGGCAGGCTGAGAATATCCCATATGGGTATCGTTACACAAAATAGACGCCTTGGCTTTGGTCTTACCCGGTGCAATTGCCCAGGCATTGGAGCCATGCCATGGGGCAACCGGAAAAGCAGAAAGCATTGCGGTAACTTCATCGCTGAATTGGGTTCCCATAATGGATTTACCGCCGGTTACCGGAATTGTTTTAGCACCTTTGGGCCAACCCAGTTCGAGTTGGTTCATGTATTCATCACCCACCTGGCGGTAAAGTGCTTCGAGCATAGGGTCGATTCGGAAGCCTTCGGCAAATCCAAATGCCATGTAACCCGTTACCAAAAAAATATCGCGCAGTTTAAGCTTCTCTGCTTCAATTCCCAATACCTTGAATTCGAAGGGCTCCTTACCTTGCTCTATGAAAGCATTCATCCCAGCCAGGTAAGCATTTGCAGCATCCTTAATGTTGACCGGGGCAGAACGTTCGAATTCGGCGGCAGATTGATCGGCATGAAGCGTTAACCCAAGTGTTCTGAAAAACTTGTCGGATTTCAACATGGGCATGCCAATTACCTCTGCCAAACGACCGGATGCCATTCGGCGAATCATCTCCAATTGAAACAGACGATCGCGCGCAACGATATAGCCCAATGCATGGTAGGCGTCCGGTTCCGACTGCGCATAGATATGTGGGATGCCGTATTTGTCGAAATACACCTCGACTCTTTGTTTCAAGCCCGGAACCTTTTCATTACCTGAGTAATTGGGGACGAATGACTTCAACCACCACCAACATGCCACTCCGGATCCAATCAATACCAATAAAACAACTGCAATAATCTTTCTATACATACCAATTAATACAGGCGAAAATTACAAAACGAATTAACGCTAACAGCCTCAAAAAAGGAAAATCAATACTCTGTTACCAACGAATCTACATCGCCTTGAATTACTAAAGAATACAACTCTTGTAGACTGTTAATAGAATAATTCACGGTGTTTGATAAAATTATTATCGATGACTTATCGCTTATGTTACGGAGAAAAAACGTCCTGAAACCACGCCACCAACCGCTGTGGTAAACAATCTTTTTATCTTTTACCTGTTGGCTGATGCGAAACCCAAATCCGTAATTCCGATAGCCCTTCAATTCGGGATTTCCGGGTTTATACGCTTCTTCTAATTCTTTGTGAGGCAAAAGTTTGTTGGAATAAAGTGCTTGATCCCACAGAAATAAATCTTCGACTGTTGAGTAAATATTCTTGTCGCCGGTAATGCCATTGAAACAATCGTTCGGGGCTTCCCAACGCCCATTTTTCTCGTACCCTTTAACCGCTTTTGGAGGATTTTCGTATTCGCACTTGCTATACACATAAGTATTCTTCATCCCCAATGGCTTAAAAACGGCCAATTGCATGAATTTCGAAAACGAAACTCCCGATATCTTTTCGACCAATGCCGCCAACACTGCATAACCTGTATTGCTGTATGCATGATGCGCCCCGGCAGTGAAGTAAGCTGGCGGCTGATAACGTGCAAAATAACCCATCATTTGCTGATTGCTAACCGGCGCATACTTATCTGAAAGGTAAGGGTCGAGAAACCATCGGTAATCGGGCAATCCGCCGCGGTGGTTTAGCAAATGTCGGATGCTGACATCTGCGTAAGGAAAATTTGGGAAGTATTTTTTGATTTTATCGTCGTAGTTCAACAATCCCCTCGATTTAAGCATCATCACTGCAATTGCTGTAAACTGCTTAGAAACCGATGCCAATTGAAATATGCTTTGCGTTGTGAGTTCCTCACGCGTTTTTAAATCGGCATAGCCAAGTGCCTTTTTGTAAATAACATGATTGTTTTCAGCTAAAAGTACAGCACCATTGAATCCGTATGTGTTTCGGAGCTTCTGAAAAAGTGCATCCAACCGAGCTTCGGTCTTACGCCCTTTGATTTTATACAAGATCGATTCAAGATGCTCAGAAACTGCTAGCCTTCTTGCATTAACATTCAAGGTAAAAAGCAAGAGCGAAATCCCGATTATTATCGATTTCATCCTTTGGAAACTCATCATTTCCAAAGCTACGCAGCACCTTTCAATAAAAGAAACAGGTCTGCCCCGATTTATCAGAACAGACCTGTTGAAAAAGTTGGTATGTTACAACTTCACTACACGCCCCTGCACAGATTTTCCTTCTGCATTTGTTCCGCGAAGCAGATAAATTCCTTGGCTGAGCTTAGCAACAGAAAACTGCAATACATCGGGAGCAAGTCCCGCATTGGGAACAATAACTTGCGATGAAGCTCCATTGACTGCAATAATTTCCCAGGTCGATTGCTTTCCGAAACCATCGGGAATTTGCACGCGAATAAGATCCTGCGAAGGATTCGGAACAATCGTTATGTGCGAACGTTCGATTTTCTTACCAATGCTGGTTGGGTCAACTTCGACACAATTCCCAAGAATGGAATGGAATGTTTGCTCAGCGCCTTCATTGATGAGATCAGTAATAGAAGCAATACAGATTTCAGTGGCGGTAATATCTGAGAAGTAAATTCGCACCAAGTCAATTCCTCCGTTCTGGCGTGCAATCAACGAATCACCATGATAAATTCCAAACACCTCCGAACGGGCTGCATTAAAGCCAACAATTTTATCCTGATCGGCCGGACTTGTTAATGAAACCACATCCGAAATGGCAATTCCGCTCATCGTAAACTGATACGCCATGATGTCGGCATTCTTGCTGCGTAATTCAATATCAACATACCCCGCATCAAAATTCACATTGGCAATTGAAAGGCTGGTCGTATCGGTTGGATTACTAATATTTCGTGGCCACAGGCAATTTTGGAAGCTGTTTCCCTCATTGCTCCATATGCACCAGTTTTGAAGCGCGGCGTCGAATACCGAAAGATTGGTATCGCCATTCAAATCAAAGCATGGTGCAAATGCGACTTCGTCTTGCATGAATAAATCCATATACGCTTCAACATCCGTCAAATCCACCACATTATCGGTTAATACGTTCCCAAATTGTGCTGTTCCTCCACAATCGCCATTGCAATCGGGAACAGAAGCGCCTCCGGGAATACCGGCACAATCTACAAAGGGTTCGCAACCCGATTGAATCTGAAAATTACGAACGCCATTCACCGTTGTTAAGGTAAGACAAACCTGCAAAGCATTGTTAATGTAATTAATTTCCTGTCGACCAAGTGCATCAGGCAAGTGTTGCGCATTTACGATAACCGCCAAACGATAGTCGCCATCAGGCACATCGGTAACGTCAATCCACTGGCATTGCGTTCCGGCGCCATATACATCGTAGCAACCCGCCGAAATACCCATGTCGCTGCAGCCGTATTGCCCAAATCCACACAAATCCATCACACAAAATCCGTTTTTATGTCCGGCCGGAATGATATTTCCCTGCGTATCGTATAAACGATAATCGCCATATCCTTCATAATGCGTATGCCCATGGCAATTTACCAGATTAAACATACCCGGCTGCGTGGAAGGATTTCCGATGTAATAATCTTGTGGACCGATATTATCAATTTTAGATGTAAATTGAATCACTTGACGCAAGCCATATCCGGTAACACAGCCTTCGGTAATATCGCAACCTTGAGCGTTATGCGTTACCATGTTTAGGGAGCTCACAAACGAAACCGAATCGAAGGCTAAATCGGGTCCGGAACAAAGCGGATTTGGGAAATAAATGCAGGTACCATCATCAGCAGTTGCAAGCGGATTAAAGTTGCACGATTGCGGATCCATGCAGCCTGTAACCGGACCATTGTATGCAAGCGAGAAATCAACCGGGCCGCTGCAGTTGTTATTGCTATCGCCGATTCGAATGAAATAATTCTCTCCGGCAACCATCATAACGTTTACCGAAGATTGCGTACCACAGACATTATCGTTGTATGCTTCCGTTCCTTCCGGTCCTTCATTAAGTGAAGCACCTTGCGGGCAGCTACTGTAAATATATACGCGCGTGTCGCACGTAGCGAGCGAACAGGTACTTACGATGTACATTCCTGTTACACTTGGACTGAATTCAAACCACGAATTGTCGAATTCTGCTGTATGTGTTCCTTCCGTAACCGGCAGTGCCGAAGTGCAAGATGACCCAGGAAGACAAGCAATGCTATGCGAAGTTCCAAAACCATAATTGTAGCCGGTTGCTACTACCGTTCCATTCCAGCTTAACCAAAATCCACCGGGAGAATAAATTCCATCGCCATACGAATCGAAAATCTGGAATAACACACAACTATTTAAAGGAACACAAACCGTATCTCCTGCTGAAGTGCCTTGCGCTATGACCGAATTGGTCTCCGGGTTGGTAATGGACCAAGAAATTTCGTCCGGCCAGGTGTCGGGGATAATCTGTACGCCTACTTCACCAAAACCGGTTGGGCAGTTTTGCGCAAACAAATTGGAAAAAGAGGCAAGAAATAAAACGAGTACAAGTTTCTTCATTGTTAGTTTGATTGGGAACTCAAAGGTAAAAATTCAATCCGAACTAATCTGTAGAATTTTCTTTTCCCGGCTGATACTTTGCCTGATGCTTCAAAAATGCCTCGCATCGTTGTTTCACATTTTCGCGGATGTTGAACCAAAACAGGTTGTAATCGCCCACATGGTAATTTTTAAGGTTGATGAACAGGCGACCGGGTACACGCGGTTCCTGAATCCAAAGCATCCCTTTGTGAACTCTTGCATCGTTGATGTTGGGAATCACCTTATTGAATTTCCATGCAATACCGCCTAAATTTTCGGTACGCGGAACCAATATCGTATCGGCTTTCCACGACAATGGATTTACGCACAAGGCATTGTTGTAGCCCGATGACAGGAAGTTTGGGGGATAATAACCTTTCTGAAACGTGCACCAACTCACGAAGCAATTGATGTCTTCGGGATCATCGCAGAGTGGAAGCAACGAAAAATAATCGGGCGGAACGGGTAAGCCAACGAGGTAGGAAGCCACGAGTCGTTTCAACAATTGCGCATCGGGCTCAATAACTTCGTGGAGCAATTTCCCGCCATGCCGTGTTCCCTGGCTGTGCCCTGCAATGATAAATGGATGTCCTTGATTAAAATTATTGAGATAATAGTCGAATGCTTTCTTTACATCGCGGTAGGCCAATTCAAGCGCTGCTTCACCGCTGGCGCGATCGCGGGTGTAAAACGCACTGATATGCGCCTGCCGGTAACGCGGAGCAAAAACGCGGCAAGAGCCGTTGAATACGGTAGACTGAAACAAAATACTACTGCCATCGACAGAAGCATTCATAAGCGAGTCGTTTACATCGGCATTCCAGTAATATTTCTTTTCAGCAGGAGATCCGGTGTAAATAGTTGGATGAATGAAGAATACATCAACACTTGCTTTGTCTTGTGCATCACTTAAATC
>JBKCFX010000530.1:0-13000 GCA_046303595.1 Bacteroidia bacterium | reverse complement strand
GATGGTTGAGGGCGAAATGAAAGAAGTTTCGGAGCAAGATATGCTCGATGCGATTAAAGAAGCCCATGCCGCCATTCGTGTTCAAATTGCCGCTATCAATGAGCTTGCTGCTATGGTTCCAACATCATCGCCCAAGCGCGAATATTCGCACGAGAAACACGACCTGGAATTGAAAGATGCTGTTTTTGCTTTTTGTTATGAAAAGTGTGCAGCTATTGCTCGCTCAGGAAATGCCAACAAAAAAGCGCGGGGCGAAGCATTTAAAGCAGTTAAGGAAGAATTTAAAGCTACCTTGACCGAAGAAGAAATTGCAGAAAAAGGTTCATTGATCTCTACATATTTCCACGATGTTGAGAAAAAAGCAATGCGTCAGGTTATTTTGAACGAGGGCAAACGCCTCGATGGCCGCGCAACACGCGATATTCGTGCAATTTGGAGCGAGGTAGATTATTTGCCATCCGCGCACGGTTCAGCAATTTTTACCCGAGGCGAAACACAATCGCTTACAACTGTTACCCTTGGTAATAAAATGGATGAGCAACTTATTGATGGTGCTGTGATTGAAGGCACCAACAATTTCTTGCTTCATTACAATTTTCCATCATTTTCGACCGGCGAGGCGCGACCGAATCGTGGTACCAGTCGTCGTGAAATTGGTCATGGTAATCTTGCACTTCGTGCGTTGAAGCCAATGGTTCCCAAAGCCCCTGAAAATCCTTATACTATACGAATTGTATCTGATATTTTGGAATCAAACGGTTCTTCATCGATGGCTCCTGTTTGTGCCGGAACTGTGGCACTGATGGATGCGGGAGTGAAACTTGCGAAACCGGTTTCTGGCATTGCGATGGGACTGATTACAGACGATGGCAGCAAATACCAGGTGTTGTCGGATATTCTTGGCGATGAAGATCATTTGGGTGATATGGACTTTAAAGTAACCGGAACGCGCGATGGAATTACGGCTTGCCAGATGGACATTAAAGTAATGGGATTGAGCTATGAGATTATGCTCAATGCTTTGAATCAGGCGAAAGAAGGACGTTTGCACATTCTTTCTGAGATGGGGAAAACCATTTCAGCACCACGCGAAGATTACAAGCCGCATGCACCGCGCATCATCGAATTGCGCATTCCGAAAGAATTCATAGGTGCTGTTATCGGACCGGGTGGAAAAATTATCCAGGAGATGCAGAAAGAGACCAACACCGTTATTGTGATTGAAGAAGTTGGCGACCAGGGCGTGGTTCAGATTTCATCATCGAACAAAGAAAGCATTGATAAAGCCGTTGCCCGCATTCGCGCAATTACGGCTACGCCAGAAATTGGAGAAGTGTATCATGGTAAAGTAAAGTCCATCGTGGCGTTCGGTGCCTTTGTTGAAATTTTACCGGGTAAGGATGGATTGCTTCACATTTCGGAAATCGATCATCGCCGTATTGAAACGATGGAAGGCGTGCTGAAAGAAGGCGATATGATTGATGTGAAGCTAATCGATGTAGATAAGAAAACAGGTAAGTTTAAATTGAGTCGTAAGGCTTTGATTCCGAAACCAGAACACCAGGAAAATTAATTTCGAGTTTGGATAGCTTTCTTTTGCATTATTTATTCTTTCATTTTTTATTTTAATGGCTTTAATCCCATTTTATGCTGATTAGTCAACTAAAAAAAATGATAGAAGATTCGACAATCTTGAACAGAATTCTGCTTCAACCCTATCGCAATTACAGACTGCATAATTATTACAGGAGTTTACTTCCCTTGGATGGATATTCCGAGGAGGAAAAGCAAATGTGGTTAGGCAGAATTCAAAAAGTAAAGGCATCTTCAGACAATACCAAAATTGATAAAGTACCTGAAGCGGGAATGTTAAAAGCTTCAAAATTGGTGATGCATAACGGATTGGTTATAGACCCATTGAGTTATTATGGAGCGCCTGTAATGCGCATGCTTATGGAGAACAAGGCTGTGCATGAACCGCAAGAAGAATTTGTATTTCAGGAGGTTTTGAAAGAGTTACCTGATAATGCTACAATGGTTGAATTGGGCTGCTACTGGGGATTTTATTCGATGTGGTTTAACCAAAAAATTAAAAACGCTCGGAATTTTTTGATCGATAATCATGATGGAGTTGAGCGGGCGCGGGCCAATTTTAAAATGAACGGACTCGATGCTGAATTCTTAGAAGGGTATATTGGTAAACCAAATGATTCTTCTCCAATTCGTGTTTATAATGTGGATGAGATTTGTTCAATTAAAAACATTGAATTTATTGATGTATTGCATTCGGATATTCAAGGCTTTGAACTAGAGATGTTAGAGTCAATGCCAGAACAATTTAATAATAACCGAATTGGATACATCTTCATTTCCACACACTCTAACGAGCTTCATTATCAGTGTATCGCCTTTCTGGAAAAACAGAACTTTAAAATTGTTTGTCAAGCCGATCTCGATAATTCATTTTCTGAAGATGGTTTAATTGTTCCAAAATCTTCAAATTATCCGGGAATAGACTCAATAGAAATTTCTAACTACACGGCAGAACGCAAATAAAATGTTGCCTTTAATTTCAATTTGTATACCTACCTATAACCAGGCCGACAAATTAAAGTTTTTACTTGATTCTATTCGAGTTCAAACATTTCGCGATTTTGAAGTAATTGTTTCTGACGACAGCAATTGCGATGATGTAGCTTTGTTGTGCAATAGTTATAGTGATCTTCCGATTTCATACTATAGAAATCAACCTGCAAAGGGAACACCCGAGAACTGGAATTATGCGATTTCCCTAGCAAAAGGAACATGGATAAAATTAATGCATCATGACGATTATTTTAGTAGCGAAGACTCTTTGAAACACTTTGTGGAATTTGCAGAATCAAATCCAATGATTGATTATGTTTTTTGTGCAACAAAACTTCACTCTCTAACCAACGAGGAATCGAAAATTTCAAATTATGTTGTAGACAAGAATGTCCTTAAAAACATAAAAAAACAATCAGCATATCTATTTCCTAAAAATATTATCGGCTCACCAAGTATTGGACTTCAGAGAAAATCGATAAATATTTCGTTTGATGTTAATTTAATTTGGTTGGTGGATGTTGATTACTTTATTCAATTGCTATTCAATTACAAAGTCGTTTATTTAGACAAGCCCCTTATTACTACGATTATTTCTGAAACACAGCTTTCTAAAAGTATGAGCATGAATCCGGACTATGAATTATCTGAATTAGCTTATTGTTATAACAAGTTCGCAAAAAAATACAACCGATTTAATCGGAAGATTATGCGGCAAAGATTTATTTATTTTTTAAATGAATTTCAATTATATCGATTAAATCAAATTAAACTTCATACAAAAAACGCAAAGATTCCTTTTTTCGTAAAGGTGTATTGTATCTTGTCGTCTTTAAGCCCCAAAATAGCAAATAGCCTATTTTATAGACTTAATTATTACCAACTAATCTGCAACTGAATTTCACCATAAGTAAAATTCAGCAATTCTAATATCTCCTTACCCACAATAGTGGTTTTATTATTCTTGGCCCCAATACTCAACCAAACAACTGCATTAAAAATAAAAGAGTGTGTGTAGGAATTATCCCTTCTGCAACATCTGCGATAGCTTCCCTACGCTACCATGTTTTTTAAATTTTTCAATTACTTTTTGTATTGACGTTTTATCGCCATTAGCGAGGAATTAAATTGTAAAGATATGAAGTACGAAACTAAGTTGATAGCCCCATCACTTCCCAGTTACTATGAGTTGTTGCACCTTTAAGATATCGACCATCGCCGCATAACGACCATGGAAGTCGTGTTGAAAGTAGATGGTTGTTTGATGTAAAGCTGCTTGACGTCAACAATAATATGGGTAAGTTTACGTTGAAACGCAAGGCTTTGATTTCGAATTCTTAAAAAAACAAGAGAATTAACAATTTTGTTCATATTCTTCTAATTTTGCAATTAATCAATTTGTTCATCTCATTATTCTTTCGTTCAAAACATTTTTTATGAATAGGTTCTTTTCGCGTATTTTAAAAAGAGACATCAAGTTTGAAGATGATTCATTTAAGCAAATCCCCATTGAATCAATCCCCCCTCTTTCGATAATTATCCCAACATATGAAATGAAAGGTCAGGGGGCAATTCATCTAAAGCGTTCGTTGGATGCCTTAGCTTCGCAGTCATGGAAAAATTTCGAAGTAATTATAACAGACCATAGTGTTTCAGATTTGATAAAACATGCCTCTGAAGCCTATACTAATCTAATTAATATTAAATATTTCAAAAATGAGATTGATCGAGGCTCTTCTTGCAGTAATGCCAACAATGGAATAGAAAAATCCAATTACGATTATGTGAAATTTCTTTTTCAAGATGATTTTTTAACACATCAGTATAGTTTGGAATGGGGTATGAAGTTCTTAATAAAATCCGGTAAAAATTGGGTTGTAACTGCTTGCAATCATTTAAGTGTTTACGACGATAAGATATTTTGGAATCACTATCCAAAATATGTCAAAGGTGAATTATTTAAGGCCATAAACTCTTTGGGGTGCCCTTCGGTTACCTATATGAAAAAATCGGATATTCGATTTGATATTCGACTGCCGGCTTTGATGGATCTTGATTATTACGAACAATATGTTCTGCAAAATGGCAAGCCTGCTTTGTACAACGATATAAATGTTACAGTAGGTTTCCATGATTTACAAATTACGCACAATGGAGGTTTCGGAGATAAACAGCAGGTTGCCAAGGAACTCAAAATCGTTGAAGAAAAATACAGAACTCACGCTTAAATTTAATTATTGGATGGAATTATATCAATCCGAACCGTTTTACATTACCTACGATCTACAGCAATACAATTTTAGAAATTGCATTGAGAAACTCATGGGTACATCAAACTTGGAAGAACTTCATCAAATAAAAAAATATGAAGTTTTAGATAGGGCACATGACCAAAGTACTCTTTGGCACAAACGCTATTATGAACAGTTTGATGAATTTAATACCATGTATGTAGATTTTGTTAAAAACTATCTAAAGCCTTTGTTTGGAATCGAAAAGTTGGTTTATCAAAAAATCCCTACTTTTCGCGTTCACTTAGTTGGCAATCTCGCCGTTGGAGAATGGCACAAAGACCGAGCATATAACCATGGGGCTACAGAAGTCAATTTTTGGATGCCATTTACCCATGCGTTTGGAAATAATACCATTTGGACTGAATCAAGAGAGGATTTAGCAGATTATAAACCTTATGAGGTTAAACCTGGAGAAATTTTTGTGTTTAATGGTGCTAATCTCAATCATGGTAACAAGCTAAATGATACTTCAAGTTGCAGGCTATCTGTGGATTTTAGAATTGTTGATTTCAAGCATTTTAAGCCATCTGAAAGAGGTTCGATTAATCTAAATACGCGATTCGATATTGGTGGCTATTTTGAAGTTTGTTGATGTTTTTATTTGCGTGGTTGATGCGTCCTAACCTATCAAAATAAAGAAGTTAGCTTGCATATTCCATTTTGCTGATAATAAATTTCTTAGCATGCTTTTATTTAGGCCTACCTATATCCCTCAATCAACAACTCCAATATCTCCTGCGCCGCAAGCGGAATGCTTGTTCCCGGCCCAAATACACATGAGACACCGGCATCGAAAAGTGCTTGGTAATCTTTAGCCGGAATCACACCTCCCGCCACTACAACTACATCTTCCCTACCCTGTTGTTTTAATTGCTCAATTACCTGCGGAATAAGCGTTTTATGTCCACCCGCCAGCGATGAAATGCCCAATATATGCACATCGTTCTCGATTGCCTGTTTGGCCACCTCCGCCGGCGTTTGAAACAATGGTCCAATATCGACATCAAACCCGATATCGGCAAAACCTGTACTGATAACCTTTGCACCGCGATCGTGGCCATCCTGTCCCATTTTTGCGACTAAAATTCGCGGCCTACGCCCTGCCAAATGAGCAAATTCATCGGCCATTTGGCGTGCTTTATTGAGTTGTTCGTTATTTTTCACTTCGGCCGAATATACGCCCGAAATGCGTTGGATGTTTGCTTTATAGCGACCAAAAACCGTTTCAAGTGCAAACGAAATTTCGCCCAAAGTAGCACGCTCGCGAGCCGCCCGAATGCTTAATTCCAAAAGATTACCGGAGCCATTCTGTGCTACCTGTTCAATTTCTTTCAATGCCTTGTCGACCGCCTTTTGATTCCGCTTTGCCTTTATTTCCAGCAAACGTTTTATCTGATTTTCACGAACTTTTGTATTGTCGACCTCAAGAATATCCAAATCGGTATCTTGTTCGGTTTTAAATGCATTCACACCAATAATGGACTCCGTACCCGCATCAATGCGCGCCTGTTTTTTCGCAGCGGCTTCTTCGATACGCATCTTCGGAATTCCGGTTTCAATGGCCTTAGCCATACCTCCAAGCGCTTCTATTTCCTCGATGAGTTTCCAAGCATTTTCGACCAGTTGTGCTGTCAGTTGTTCAACATACAAACTGCCTCCCCAGGGATCGATTGCTTGCGTTACCGCCGTTTCGTGCTGAATAATCAACTGTGTGTTTCGTGCAATTCGAGCGGAAGCATCTGTTGGCAATGCGATTGCTTCATCCAATGCATTGGTGTGCAGGCTTTGTGTTCCTCCAAGTACAGCTGCCAATGCTTCGACTGTAGTACGTGCGACGTTGTTGTATGGATCCTGTTCCGTTAAACTCCATCCACTCGTTTGACAATGCGTGCGTAAAGCCATAGATTTTTCGAGTTCCGGATTGAACTGCTTAATCAACTTCGACCACAACAACCTCCCAGCCCGCATTTTGGCAATTTCCATGAAATGGTTCATGCCGATTCCCCAGAAAAAAGAAAGTCGCGGTGCAAAAGCATCGATGGATAATCCTGCCGCTATTCCGGTGCGCACATATTCCAAACCATCGCAAAGTGTATACGCGAGTTCGATTGAAGCCGTTGCGCCGGCCTCATGCATGTGATAGCCGGAAATGCTGATGCTGTTAAACTTCGGCATATTACGCGATGAATACGCAAAAATATCAGCAATAATACGCATGCTTGGAGCCGGTGGATAGATATAGGTATTTCGCACCATGAACTCTTTCAGAATATCGTTCTGGATGGTTCCACTCAGTTGCTCGGGTTTAACACCCTGCTCTTCTGCAGCAACGATGAAAAAAGCCATTATGGGCAAAACAGCTCCGTTCATAGTCATCGAAACACTCATTTGGTCGAGTGGGATTTGGTCGAAGAGTATCTTCATGTCTTCAACCGAATCAATCGCTACACCTGCTTTTCCAACGTCGCCTTCTACCCTTTCGTGATCTGAATCGTATCCGCGGTGTGTGGCCAGGTCAAATGCTACCGATAAACCTTTTTGTCCGGCTTCGAGATTACGGCGGTAAAACGCATTACTGTCTTCGGCAGTGCTAAATCCGGCATATTGACGAATCGTCCAGGGACGCGATCGGTACATGCTTGTGTAGGGCCCTCGTAGAAAAGGCGCAATACCGGCGTGAAAGTCGACATGCGTTTGTTGTTCTCTGACTTCCTCTCGGTAAGTACCATGAATTTCGAATCCTTCGGGCGAATTCCATGAACGGTTATCGTCGCGATCCAAGGTCTCCATATTCCATGGAAATGCTATCTCGCTAAAAGGCTTATGCTTCATATGATTCGCTGTTTACCATTTGCACCAAGAAATTTCTGAACAGAAGTTCCATATCGCAACCAAGAAAAACAAAATCGTCGATTCCGGCCTTTTTCAGTTCATCTCGATTTTCGCATTTACCTGCAATCCATATTGGTGTTGAACCGATAACAGATTTCAATGCCTTCACCTGCTCTACTGTATAATCGGCATTGGATGCGCACAAAATGATGATATCGGCGGCGTGTGCAGATGAAGATTGAATTTGATCGATTGCAGGTGTTTGAACAGATCCCGAATGAATGGAGAATCCGAGTGTGTTGAGCAAATCGCGGCAGAAATCGACGCGAATACCTGCCATTTTTGGATCGCCATACGCCAGTAAATAAGCTTGACTGTTTTTCTTCTTTTGGATAAAATATCGGGCTTGTTCGTACCACTCAGCCGCTCGAAATGGCGTTATGGTTTTGATTACAGGAGGCTTTGCGAGCGGGTCGCGTTTCTGAAAATAGGGTACTTGTGCATCACCGGGCGCAGAAAACTGCGAAGTCCCAATAATTCCATGCTTGCGGGTTCTAACCGCATTACGAACGCTTTGTGCGGCACCATGTATCTGCTCCTGAACAATTCCTTTTTCTAAAAGTTGAGAAAAGGAACCTTGTTTTTGTAACGCATTAAATTGCGCCCAGGCTTTTTCTACGAGTTTTTGGGTAAGCTGATCAATGAACCAAGCGCCCGAGGCCGGGTCGCACACTTTATCGAGATGCGCTTCATCGTGGAGCAAATGCTGCACATTTAAGGCAAGGCGCCAAGAATCGGAGTCGGGTTTTGCGCAAAATAGATCGTGTGGATGCAGCATAAGAGAATCTGCGCCTCCAATCACTGCCGACATACCTTCTATGGTTGATCGAATAAGGTTGCTGTAAGGGTCGTAAATGGTTTTATTCTGCAAACATGATTCGGCAGCAATTTCGAGATGAGCTAAACGGCTGTCGATATTCCACGCATCCAGAAACATGTGCCATAAGATACGAATGGCCCGTGTTTTAGCAATTGACAGAAAATAATCGCCTCCGTTGCGTATTCGGACTCTTGCCATGTTAGCAAGCAGCCCGGGCGAAAGGCTATCCGAAAATGCCTCAAAATACTCCTGAAAAACAAGGAGAATGAATGCAAGCTCATCTGCTTCCTCTGCGCCCGACTCATGAAACAACGTTGCATTAACAACCAAGTTTCGAAACAGCGGTAATTCTCTGCTGCTCAGTTCGAGCATTGCCTGCAGAATCGCAAAGCTCTCCGATTTTGAGTATGGAAAACTCCCTTGATGTGCGTAATCGGTAAGAATATCGTATTGTATGGATCCGGTTAATTTTTCGGTTGATTTACCCCGGTTTACAAACTCATCGGCCAACATAAACAAAAGCGCAGGTGCTCCCTCACCGCTGGTAAAATTCAATGCAATATATTCCGGAATAATTTCTTTCAGTACCAGGCGCAATTCTTCTTGTGTTGTAATTCCTATTCCATCAAAACAAAGCGAATCTGCTCCATTTTTCAGTGCAGCCAACGCGTGTTTGTTTGCGTGAAGCGGATCATCGGCATTGATTTGAACACATTTTCGCCATTCGTTTGCATAAGCAAATTCAGGATGAATGGATTTTCTAAAAGGGCGTATCGAAAGCGCTTTTTGTTGCTGATCGGGGCCCAGATACGATTCGCATTGAACGCCACCGGTCGAAAGTGATGTTATGCGGCTTAAGTCGTCGGACTTTAGATCTTTTCGAAGCGCATCAAGCCAAAGCGCATACGATGCTTTATCAAATTCGGAAAAAGAAACGGGCATTCGATTGAGATGAAATTATAATTTACCGAGAAGTTGACAATGTAGCTGTATCGATAACAATCCATACATCCTCGCTGTCTTTTTTCATGAAGTAGTGCTCCCTTGCGAATTTTTCGAGGGAATGCTCGTCTGAAAACAATTCATTTAACTCGGTCTTTGTTTTTCTTATTTCTTGCTGATAATAACGTTTTTCTCGCTTTAACTCAAACAATTTTCGATTTCCGGAATATTGGGAAACCAAGCTACTCGTATCGATAAAGACAACCCAAATTAAAAACGTTAAGAACGCAAGAAAATAGCGATTAGCCAATAATGGATATTTGCGTAATAGTACCTGTATAAACTCCGGCTTTTTCATCATGCCGAAGGTACTAAGCGATAATACAATTTATCAAACGCGTCGAAAAAACTTATTAGCAGCGAATTGTTACTCACTTACTCTACAACCAACTTGCCGGTCATTTTGGGATAATTACCAGGGAAGGTGCTTATAAACTGATAGGTGCCGGCGGCAGGTGCATTAAACGATACTTCGACTGTAGCGCCGGGTGCAGCCAAAGATGAAGCAGCCAAGACATTTTTACCCGATGGAACGTAATTGTTTTGCGTACCCTCGGCCATTGCATTATTTGCCACTTCTTGAGCTGAACCCAAATTCACCAATACCCAGTTTTGATACAAACCTTCAGCTCGAACGGTATTGTTGAGGGTTAATTTAACTTTATGGCCTTTTTTGATGCTGATGTTGTTCGGACTAAACCGCATATCTGCGATTGATGTCCCGGTAACTTTAATTGTAATTAGGCGCTCGCCTGTTGCCGAAGTTGTGCCGGATGTTGCCTTATCGCCACAAGCAATGAATGGCAACAACAGGTTCAATGATAATAAAACACATATAGTTTTAACGAAAGTTCTATTCCTAAAATTTACCATAATTCAAAAGTTAACAATTTTTATTCTGAGCAAAAGTAAGGATTAAGGCGACAAAAAGATGTCAACAATGCATTTAGTTCAAAACAATGCTTCTATCTTTGGGAGATGGAGCAATTTCTCGTTTCAGCGCGTAAATATCGTCCCGACACATTTAAATCGGTTGTTGGACAACAAACTATAACCAACACGCTTAAAAATTCTATTCGCAACAACCACCTTGCACAAGCATTTTTATTTTGTGGTCCGAGAGGGGTTGGCAAAACAACCTGCGCACGAATCCTTGCGAAAACAATCAATTGCCTAAATCTTACCGCCGAAACCGAACCTTGCAACAGTTGCGAAAGCTGTACAGGTTTTAACCGCAGCGCATCCTTCAACATCCATGAATTGGATGCCGCATCCAACAATTCGGTCGACGATATTCGCGCGTTGATAGAGCAAGTGCGCTTTGCACCTCAGATTGGGCAATATGGGGTGTACATTATCGATGAGGTGCACATGCTGAGTACTGCCGCATTCAATGCCTTTCTAAAAACACTCGAAGAACCTCCACGTCACGCCATTTTTATCCTTGCTACGACCGAACGACACAAGATTCTTCCAACTATTCTTTCACGCTGTCAGGTATTTACCTTTAACCGAATTTTGGTTGATGATATTGCATCGCACCTCGAATACGTCGCACAAAGTGAAAATATTCAAGCAGAACCGGAAGCCCTGCATGTGATTGCACAAAAAGCCGATGGTGGTTTGCGGGATGCCCTCTCAATGTTCGACCAGATTGTAAGTTATTCAGGCGGCGAATCTGTAACCTATCAACTTGCTATACAAAACCTTAATGTACTTGACTTTGATTACTACTTCAAATTAACAGATGCCTTTTCGCAAGGAAGCTTTAGTCAAGCGCTGTTAATTTTAGACGATATTTTATCGCATGGTTTCGATTTAGGCAATCTTCTTAGCGGTATTTCTGAACATTTCAGAAACTTATTGGTGTGCACCGATGCTGCCACTTTACCCTTGCTTGAAGTTAGCACAGGGGTGAAAAGTCGATATCAAAGCCAAAGTCATGCTTGCGGACCGGTGGCTCTTATTCGTGGAATCGATTTGGTAAATCAAACCGAGATTAATCTTAAAAGTGCGCGCAATGGTCGACTCGCAGCCGAGCTCGCTTTTTTGAAACTGTGCGGATTGTTTAATCCATCGGTATTGCCAGAGGAAACAGAAAAAAAAAAGGATGAATCACCTCGCGCAGTAACCAACGAAGCACGCATAATTCCAACGGCTTCACAAACTCAAACGGCCGACAAACCAATTGTTCAGGCTCAGCGTGGAATTACTGCTGTTCGCCCCACGGTATCAATTAAAAAGCATCTCACTTCTCAAAGTGAGGCAATACAAAAAACGAATCCCGCTGAAGAAATGATTACCGATCATTCGGTACGCGAGGATCTGCCAGATGAATCGTTTGATATAAACGAATTGATTTCTTCGTGGAGCGCATATGCCGAATCGATGCGGGCAGCCGGAAAACAAGCGTTGTGTGGGAACCTAACAATAGGTAAACCCGAACTTGGGGAGAACTTCCAGGTTTATTATCAGGTTCAGAACGAAAGTCAACTAAGAGAACTGGAAAATACAAAACACGAATTGGTGCAATATCTTCAGAAAAACCTTAAGAATTATTCCATCCGGTTACACCTAACCAAGGCCGAAGCGCCAATTAAAACACGCCCGTATACTCCAGACGAAAAATTAAAAGCGATGGAGGAGAAAAATCCCAACATTGCATTGCTTCGTAAAAGACTTGGATTAAATCCGGGATAAATTAACCACTCAAGGTAAAATCATCCTTTTTAGCATACTCAGTGGGCCCGGACAATACTTCTCATGGCATCGAATGCACGCGGTAACCATAGCATTATAGGTTAATTTTCGATTTTCGTCGTTCGAATTGTGCAGGCGTTCGCAATTCGTTAAAAAAGCCGTTGCAAGCGCATCAAATTCATCGCCCTTCTTGTTATCAGAACTGGGCGAAGCTGTATATATTCGCTTGTATTTCTTATAAAACATCGGGATTTTATCGCCATTCTGCACTTTTTCGCGCAATTTCTTTGCATCAGAGGTCATGGTACGCATGAGTTTCGACAAATCGCTCTCAATTAAAAAACTATTGCACAATACCACAAACCCGCATAGCAAACATGCAGTTATAAAACCCTTCATCGATATTTTACTTGTAAATCAACACGCCAGTGGCTTCGAAAGAAAGTCGCGTTTCCGGTTCAGTGATTTTCTCAATTTCTTCCTTCGATTTTCCGGCATCTTCTGCATAATGACGCAGCATATCAACAGACAATACCTCGCGAAATGCACGACCTTCTATCACTGCTCTGCGTCCAGAAGCATCCAAAGGCACGAAAAAACCATAATCTTTGAAACGAACCATCATGGATTTTCCTTCTCCCAAATCAACATTCATCCAGCAACCTTTTTTTTGACAAACCGACTGACTCGTAGCTTCGAGTTTGGT
>JBKCFX010000529.1:0-5422 GCA_046303595.1 Bacteroidia bacterium | reverse complement strand
ACTCTGTATTTTCGAATTACGTGTGGCGTTATCCGCACAATTTTAACATGGAGAACCAAGCGGCCTTCAAAATGTTAATTCCCAATAATCCAAGCGATAGTATTTATCTGATTAATGCTTCTGCCTTGGCTGCCGGCACATCGCCTGTATTTCTATACGATTTTAGCGGTGGAAAACGAATTCCTATGGCATCGCAAAGCGGCACTTACAAAGCAATTCTGTCAAATTCTTCTGCCGATTCGCTCCGATTTTGTTATATCGCTGCATCAACGCAGGCAACGACACTTGATTCAAGTCGTATTGCGGCAATAAATTATGTTCCCGGCCAGCCCGGAAAATTTAATGCGATAAATACTCAAAATGGCGTCGAGTTTCTCATTGTTACACACCGTTCGCTCGCAACCGAGGCTGCGGCCTACCGAACATATCGCAATACTGAGCATCCGGCCGGCGTGTATTACATCGACGAATTAACCGATCAGTTTGCCTATGGAATCGGGATGCATCCGCTTGCCATTCGCAAGTTTGCCCATACAGCGTTAACCTATTGGACAGAGAAACCAAAATATTTGTATTTACTGGGGAAATCAATCTCTGCGCATCATTTACGCAATGAACCCGAGAACTGGGCGCTGTGTTTGGTTCCAACCTATGGATATCCTTCGTCCGACGCTTTGTTTACTGCCGGACTGTCGAATGCCTTGCCCTTTGAGCCGGCGCTGGCAACAGGCCGTTTAGCTGCGAACACCGGTGCCGAAGTACTTGCATATTTAAATAAAGTGCAGGATTATGAGAGCGCCCCCGCGGCAGCTTGGATGAAACAAGTGCTGCATTTCGGCGGCGGAACAAGTGTGGGCGAACAAACAACGTATCTCAATTACCTGAATTCTTATGAGAATATTATTGAAGATACCTTGTTTGGCGGAACGGTGTATACCTACCAGAAAACTACATCGGCACCAATTGAACAGAGCCAGAGTGCTATTATAACCGATTACATCAACAACGGTGTTTCGTTAATGACTTTTTTCGGCCACGCAACCGGAAATGGTTTCGATGTGAGCATTGATGAGCCTGAGGCTTACAACAATCAGGGGAAATATCCATTCCTAATTGGGAATTCGTGCTATGCCGGCGATATTCATCAGCCTCCCGGAATAGGATTGAGTAAAAGCGAAGATTTTATCCTCATTCCCAATCGCGGCACTATTGGATTTATTGCTTCTGTTGGATTGGGTGTTCCGAATCAGTTGCATGTTTATACCGATTCGCTGTATCGTTTCTTCGGGCAAAAATACTACGGCGAATCGATGGCGATGAATATGAAACGTGCATCGCGTGCTGTTTACGATACCGATCCGTATCGAAAGGCAATTATTCTCGAAACAACCTTGCATGGCGATCCGGCAATTGTTATGAATTCATGGCCCAAGCCCGATTATTTAACAACCGTCCAGGATGTATATTTTGAACCTTCTGAGGTATCTACAGAACTCGATTCATTCGCCATTAACATTAAAATTACCAATATCGGTAAGGCCATCGATGTACCGCTGGTGGTCGAAATTACACGTAACTTCCCGAATACAGGTCTCACAACTGTATACAGTAAGCTTGTAGAGGATGTGTTTTATGAGCAAGTGCTCAGCTTCAGGATGCCCACCATTGATTTGGTAAAAGGTGGTGTCGGAATCAATAATTTTTCAATACGCATCGATCCGCTCAATCAATATGCAGAATTGTCTGAGTTCAACAACAATGTTAATGCGCAACTTATTATACGGTCTGCCGAAATTGCACCGGTGTGGCCCTATGACTACGCGCTTGTGCCTAACGCAAGTGGCGTGCAATTGCGCGGTTCAACGGGCGATCCTTTTGCTCCGGCGCGCAACTACGTGTTCGAAATCGATACCACCGATTTGTTCAACAGTCCCTTTAAGCGCAGGCAAGTGATCAATCAGGTCGGTGGTGTAGTTAACTGGACTTTACCCTTTGCACTTCAGGACAGCATGGTGTATTTCTGGCGTGTTTCGCCCGATTCATTGCCGGGCGGAAGTTACAAATGGAAAGAAAGTTCATTTCAGCACATTACAGGAAAAACAGGTTGGGCGCAAGATCATTTCTTTCAGTATAAAAACAACCGCTTTAACCAGCTCGATTACCTGCGCGACCAACGTCTGTTCGATTTTGTAATCAATGCCAAAGCACTTACCTGTTACGCATTTGGGTATCCGCAGTTCCCCGATAACATCGACGAATTGTGGAATACGTCTTATAAAATAGATGCAGAAGTATGGGCCGATGCAGGATGTAGCCTCGATGGTGCCGTGTACATAGCTGTAATAGATTCGGTCGAATTGCTACCCTGGCTATCGCCCGAGAACTGCTGGGATATTGGCAATCAGTTCGGGCAATTCAATAGTACCTGCCAATGTAAAAACGGGAATCGCATGGCCAATTTCGTGTTCCGTAACGAGAATTCGACTACCGAGATGGCAGCAATGCGCGATATGCTCAATGCCGTTCCGAACGGAAATTACATTTTGGCTTACACCTGGATTTACGGAAAGTTTCAAACCTGGGATCCATCGGTTCATGCAGCATTCGAGGCCTTGGGCGCCGATTCAACCTCAGTGTTGCCCAATGAGTATCCCTACATTTTCTTTGTAAAGAAAGGGCATCCCGAAACGGCTATCGAACTCATTGCCGACTCGGCCAACGGAAATCTGGTGCTCAATGCACAGATGTTCAATTCGTGGGTGAGTGGCGATTTTACATCAACCCTGATTGGCCCCGGAACAAATTGGGATACACTAAGCTGGCGGGCAACATCGTTCGATAATCCGATGGACAGTATCCGTATTCAAGTGCGCGGTATTACAGCAACAGGAGTAGAAGAGGTTGTTGTGGAAGCGATTGCAGGCAGCAGTGGCGATTTCGATCTAACAGAGGCAATTGGAAACAACCAATATGTGTACATGAAATTGAATGCCTTCATGCGCGACGATTCGCTTCGTACACCGGTTCAGCTCGATCGCTGGCAGCTTACCTTCGATCCGGAACCCGAATGTGCGCTGAATCCCGTGCTTGGCAGATATTTGTATAACGATACGTTGCAGCAGGGCGATAGTTTGAAAGTGGCCATCGCCATTCAAAACATCAGCAATTACGCCATGGATAGTTTATTGGTGGCCTATTGGGTGATGGATGCCCAACGCAATATAACGCCTGTTGCCTATCCACGACAAGGCCCTTTACAGCCCGGCCAGGTATTGTTAGATACAGTTTCGGTTTCTACGTTAGCGTTTACCGGTAAGAATTCGATTTGGTTCGAAGCCAATCCAAATAACGATCAACCCGAACAGTTCCGCTTTAACAACATCGGTTCGATGGATTTCTTTGTGGTGGGCGACAGCATCAATCCTTTACTCGATGTTACATTCGATGGCATTCACATTCTGAATGGCGATATTGTTTCGCCAGTACCCGAAATCATGGTTCAATTGAAAGACGAGAATCCATACCTCGCGCTCGACGATACCAGTGCATTTCAGGTATATCTAAAAAAGCCATCGCAAACTTCGGCCTCCTTAATTCCTTATGCGAATAATGCGGAGCTGGATTTTATTCCCGGAACAACGGATGCAAATAAGGCGAGATTAACTTACCGTCCGCGTTTTGAAGAAGATGGTATGTATGAGTTTGTGGTGCGCGCCAAAGACCGCACGAACAATGTAAGTGGGGCGGTTCAATACAGCATTCGTTTCGAGGTGGTGAATCGTTCAACCATTACGCAAGTTGTAAATTATCCGAATCCATTCAGTACCCGAACACATTTCGTGTTTACCCTAACCGGTTCGGTGGTGCCTGAAGATTTCAGGATTCAGATTATGACGATAACCGGCAAGGTGGTGCGTGAAATTCGGAAAGAAGAATTGGGGCCGATTCGCATTGGCCGCAATATGACGCAATATGCATGGGATGGCCGCGATGAGTTCGGGGACCAACTTGCAAACGGAACATATCTATACCGGGTATGGACCAAGATCGATGATGCTGATATCGAACGGCGACAAACAGCCTTAGATAGTTTTTTTGAGCGCGGAATTGGAAAGATGGTTTTGATTCGATAAAGTAAAGACGTTTGTCTTCGTTTCGCACTGTTTTATTAACATTCCTTGCGGAATCAAGGGTTTTGGCGGTGTATTCTTTCGGTATTAAGCTGATTAATTTGCATAGCAGACTTCTTTTGAGCATCTACCTTTGTGGTAGATAATTGAGAAACCTATTGCTATGAAAAAACTCACCTTTATTGCCTTAGCGGCAGTATTTTTCTGCTCCTGCGGAGGAAGCGAAGAGCCGAATCCTGAAATGGAAAAACTTAAGGCCGAAAAAGAGGCCTTGGTTAAAGAAGCTACGACGAAAGATTCTACCATCAATTCTTTTATGGAATCGATTAACGAAATCGAAGACAACCTGCGCGAGGTAAAAGAACGGCAAGGGAATATTTCATCGAGCGCGAAGAATGATGCAGAGTTGCAAGGGAATGCAAAGGAGCGTATCAATGAAGACATCAACTATATTAACGAGTTGATGGAAGAAAATAAGAACAAGATTGCCAATTTGCAGTCGAAGTTGAAAAAGTCGAACCTGAAAATTGCAGAGTTCGAGAAAACCATTCAGCGCATGACCGAGCAATTAGCCGAAAAGGATAAGGAAATCAGCACTTTGAGGGAACAACTCGAAGCGATGAATATCCAAATTACCGAATTGAATAAGAATGTTGACAATCTTAAAACAGAATCGGCGGGTAAAACACAGGTTATTGAGCAGCAAACTCAGAAGATGAATACAGCCTGGTATTGTGTTGGTACGTATAAGGAATTGCGCGACAATCGCGTTGTGAACAAAGAGGGAGGTTTCCTTGGTTTAGGTAAAAAGAAGATTTTGAAGTCGGATTTTAACCAAGATTATTTCACCCAAATCGATGTTACCAAGGTTTCAAGCATTCCAATTAATGCAAAGAATGCCAAAGTCATTACCAATCATCCAACATCATCGTATAAAATTGAATTGGACGGAAAGAAAAAAGCCAAAAGTTTAACGATTACCAATCCAGAAACTTTCTGGCGCTCGAGTAAATATTTGGTTGTAACGGTTGAGCGTTAATACACACTCAGCAATTGAGAAAAGCGGTCGGATTCGTTCGGCCGCTTTTTTTTATTAAAGGCAATATCCCCGAAGGCATATGCAGTAGCCTTGGAGTGCAATGGGGCCTTGTTATTTAGTCGCCCCTGAAAAAGTCTTATATTCTTATTTATCAACAATTTACTACTGATAAATACTTCTTAAAACTCCCAAAGAAATTGTAATTTAGAGCAAAAACAGGGAGAAAGTATTATCCTATGCTCAGCAAACAATC
>JBKCFX010000528.1:0-5257 GCA_046303595.1 Bacteroidia bacterium | reverse complement strand
ATTACATTGGATTTGAACAACAATTTTTAAATGATAAATTGAAATTAAGTGCTACTATTCGAGAGGATAAAAATCAAAATTTTGACAGAATAAACACCCCTGCCATTTCTGGAATTTATTCGCCAAATGAAAAGCATACGTTTAGAGTTTCCTACTCTGCCGCAGTGCGCAATCCTACGTTAGCCGACCAGTATTTGTATTACGATGTTGGTCGAGCCATTTTGCTTGGCAACATTACGGGATATGATTCGCTTTTAACTATTGAATCGTTTCGCGATTATATCGATGGCGGCAGGGATCCGGATTTGTTGCGATACTTCTCTGTTGATCGTTTAAAACCCGAAAAAGTTCGAACAACCGAAATTGGATATCGCGCAACACTGTTTAGTAAAGTGTTTTTGGATGCCAGTTATTATTTTAGCAGGTACAAAGATTTTATTGGGTATAAGCTGGGTATTGTATCTGAATTCGATGGCGTACTGGGCTTTCCGATTGAACCACAAGCTTACCGTGTTTCGGCAAATTCGGCTGATATTGTTTATACTCAAGGAGCAAGTGTTGGTTTGAATTATTACTTCAAAGAAGGATATGCAATAAATGCAAACGCATCGTGGAATGAACTCGATTTACGCGGCTCAACAGATCCGATTATTCCGGCATTCAATACACCACGCTGGAAATTTAACGTAGGGCTTACAGCACGAGATATACGTTTAAAATCAGGAGATGCCAATACGATTGGATATAGTTTCAACTACAAATGGATTGAAGGCTTTGTGTTTGAAGGTTCGCCTCAGTTTACCGGAAGAATCCCGACCTACGATATGACCGATGCGCAGATTTCGTATTCGATTTCAAAGTGGGAAACCATCTGTAAGTTAGGCGTTTCGAATCTATTTGGAATTGTACCAGTAATATCCGAATGGGAAAACGGTTTTGGTGCAGCATTGAAAGCAGGCTTCGATAATCGGCAATATCAAGTGTATGGTGGTCCACGTATTGGTCGCCTGGCTTATTTTTCGGTCACAGTTAGTATCGATTAATATTTACAACAATTGATAAAAACTGCTACATTTGAGCGATAAATTCACACAACATGAAAAAACAGCTACACAAAATTTTATTGGCAGCCGGAGTATTATCGCTTCAGCTTGGTTCTGCTCAGACAGGGCGTTATTTTGAAGAGGTTTTTACCAGTGTAAATAAAGAAAGTAACGTAGTTTACGGGACTAACTTTTACTTCACACCACCGGTAACTACCGATCCAACAAATCCACAACAAGGTCCGCTTCCAATGGACGTTTACACTCCATCGGGCGACACAGAGACCAATCGTCCTTTGGTTATTTACCTGCACACAGGAAACTTTTTACCACAATACTTTAATGGAGGCACAGGCGGTTCTCGCAATGATTCATCAAATGTAGAAATCTGCAATCGCTTTGCGCGTCGCGGGTTTGTTGCAGCGGCTATTTCATACCGTTTGGGTTGGGATCCGCTCAATACCTCTGCCGATGTTCGCCGCGGATCACTCTTGAATGCAGTTTACCGTGCAATTCACGATGCACAAACAGCGGTGCGTTATTTTAAAAAATCTGTTGCTGAAAATGGTAATCCTTATGGGGTAGATACTAATCGTATTGTATTATTCGGGCAAGGTTCGGGTGGATATATTTCGTTGGCGTACAACTCGCTAGACAGCATCGAAGAACTGCAAATTGAGAAGTTTGTAGATCAGGCAGGTAATCTCTATGTAAACACGGCACTTGTTGGAAATATTGATGGCACGGGTGGAATTGTTAATAATTATAACCACGCAGGGTATTCAAACGATGTATCGATGGTGGTTAACCTTGGTGGAGCATTGGGCGATAGTGCTTGGTTGGATGCTGGAGATAATCCTGTGGTATCATTCCATTGTCCAAATGATGGTTTCGCGCCATTTGATCAGGGAATTGTAATTGTTCCAACAACTGGCGAAACCGTTGTTCCTGTATCAGGTTCAAAATATGTAATTGGAAAGTCAAATGCGCTCGGTAATCAAGAAAGTATAAGTTCAGGAGTGTACTATGGCGATCCTTTTACGCAAGCTGCAAGACAGCGTTTAGCAAGTAATCACCCTCTCTTAAATCTTAACCCAGATGAATACGAAGGATTGTATCCATTCCTTCGTCCAACCATTGCTGCACCTTTCCAGGAAAGTTCGCCTTGGGAGTGGTGGGATTCAACTACAGTGGTAAACACTGTAGCAGCTATCAATGCAGCTTCAGGTTCATCTCTTAATGGAGTTGGAATTCACCTAAACAACCTTGGCTTGAACCCGACCATGTCGGCCGAAAAAGGTCGCACCTATATCGACACCATCATGGGCTTCTCGGTACCTCGTATGATTCGTGTACTTGAACTTCCAGGCTTCGAGTCTTTGTCATTAGATGAATCAAATAATCGATCTTCTAACCTCGTTCGCCTCTTCCCTAACCCTGCAAGCGATATGTTTCGTATTGCCGCTTCGAAAGGGTTTATTACTTCTTTCCAGTTAATCGATATTACCGGAAAAACCGTTCGCACTCAAAACGGAATCAAACAAAACACTGTGCAGGTTACCACCGATGGACTTGCAGCAGGTATGTACCTTGTTCGCTTCGAAACAACGGAAGGAACAGGCACTGCAAATCTGAGTCTTGAATAAATTTTACAGATCCCATTGAGAAAGGCTGCCCCCAAAAGGCAGCCTTTTTGTTTGTATGAAAGTCCTGCAAAAAACGCGAACCTGATTACGATTTAAAGGCACTAAGCATGAGAATCCGAAAATGCCTTTTGCAATAACCTGTATGTCTTGCATTTACACGGAATATCCGGAAAGGCAAACTCGGGGAAACACGTGTTCCCGCCCTGCTTTAAGTTCCGAAAAAGTAATTCACACTCCAAGAGCCATTTTCGAACCAAATAATGAACAGATGTGTTCGTAAAAATTATCCGTTTTACAATTTTGAAACGACTAATGCCTCATTAGTGTCGTAACTTGTCTCCGGGGAGGAGGAGTGGCGGCCCCCAACGCGAGCGTTCGATAAGCAATAGATCAATCGCCTATTTTCGCTAATATCAGTTCGGTTTTCAACGCACCAAACAAAGAATCCAATTTTGGTTTATCCGTAATTGCCCCCTGTAATTCTGCTAAGATTTTAACCTCCTCCATACGCGATTCGGGCAAAGGATGCGTTTGTAAAAACTCCGGTAACGAAGCACCATGTGCAGATTCCTGTTGCAACACTTCCAGCAACGAAAGCATCTGCCGTACTGCAATTCCATTTCGCCTTAGAATTCCTGCCCCGGCAGTATCGGCCTGAGTCTCCAGATCGCGCGAATAGGCCAAGCTGCGAAATTCATTGCCTTGCGCAGAAATAGCCGAAATCAAGCCTCCATCTCCCACTAACAAAGCCAACAAAGCCGACCATAAAACATTATCCATAATTCCATGCAAGGAATGTCGGTAATTTACATGCGACGCTTCATGCGCCAGCAAGGCCGCTAATTGACCCGAATGATTCAATTTCTCAATGATACCTGAATAGACTACGATTTCACCTCCGGGTAATGCAAATGCATTTACAGTCGAATCGTGCACAACATTGAAGTGCAGCGGGTAATGACTCGCAAAATCGATTTCAGCTGCAAATCGATTCAGCAATGCACTAGAAGCCGAATCAGGCGGAGTCTGAGCAAAAACACCCTTTGAAATTTCTTTCCCCAACGAAATCTCCTTTTCAATAGGCACAAATTCAACCGCTTTTCGAACGATAAATGGAATGCCCAAAAAATAAAAAATCAACACTCCGGCTATCATTAAGGCTAAACCAGAAGCCAAAAACATGAACAATGGAACGGTAAAACGCCCCAGCTGAAATTCCTGTTCCGGAAAACGGCCCCAGTGCGAATGAAGCAATCCTTTAATGTTCGGGAATTCAATCTGCAACTTTTGTTCGCCTGCATTGCCAAATAGAACAAGCGCTTTGTTGCGCGCAGGATATTTCACAAGATGAACATCAGCAACAGCAATGCGCAGATTTTTTCCCGAACCCTGAACATAAAGAACATTGCCATCGAATTTCCAGCTTACCTGAATTGATCTCAAACCGGGTATTTCCAATACGGCAGGATGCATATCAGAACCAGCGGCGGCGCAGAAAAATGAAAAGTATTGCGAATGAAATGAGCAATGATATACCAAGAATCATCAAAAACGCATTTGGGCTGCTTTGCCCCGGCAAGGCCACGTTCATCCCAAAGAAGCTTGCAATCAGCGTTGGAACGTACAAAACAATCGTTATTAGCGTAAGCGTTTTGATAATCTTGTTCATGTTGTTGTTAATGATCGAAGCATAGGCCGTGGTCATCTGGAGCAAGATGTTGTTGGCAATGTTCGTCATTTCGATAGCCTGTTGAAACTCGGTAACTACATCCTGAAAAAGCTCCTCATCCTCCTCATAACTTCGTATTACCTGCAGCCGATTCAAACGTGCCATCATCAACTCGTTCGATTTGAGTGCTGTAGTATAATAAATAAAAACCTTCTGGTACTTGAGCAAATCGAAAATATCCTGATTGCGCATGCTTGCTTTTAGGTCGTCTTCGATCTGGTCGACTGTTTTATTGATTTCGCGCAAATGCATCAGAAACTTGGCGGCTGTTTTAAAAAGAATCAGAAGCAGGAACTGATAATGCTTGGCCGTATTGAGATTTTTAACACGGTTGTGCTCGAATTCCTGAATAATTACATTTTCTTCCTTCGCAATGGTAATGATATAGTCGTTGTTAATGATTACACCCAGCGGAATCGTAACAAATGGAGCTTCGTCCTTCTTACCTTGAAAATGCGGAATGCGAATTAGTGTAAACAGCACATCCTCATCTCGCTCTGCGCGTGCTTTTTCATCAATATCAAGCGGATCGTAAAGATATTCTTCTGTAAACGGAAACTCCTGAATGAGTTGCTGCAATTCCTCCTCGGAAGGATCAACAATGTTAATCCAGCAGCCGGGCTCGGCCTTGGAAATTTCTTCCAGTCTGCGGTTTTGTGTTCGAAAGATACTGATCATCGTCCATGGCTGCAGATTTGGTGTACCGCTCGTGCTTTACGAACGTGTGCAAAAATAGTCAATTACGCGAACAGAAAACCTGTAGCCCAGAAATTTTCATACGCTAAAGAAATTAAAACTCACATTGTTCTAATAGAACGACGCACATTCCAATAAAACAA
>JBKCFX010000527.1:0-6030 GCA_046303595.1 Bacteroidia bacterium | reverse complement strand
CGATAATGCAGCAACTCCATTTGGTATTAAAGCAATGGAAAGTTTACAGGAACTTAATGAGGACAAGAATCGGGCGAGCAATGCACAGATTATGTTTTTATGCTTGCATGCATCCGGCCTTACGCTTATCCCTGTTTCGATTATTGCAGCACGCGCAGCATTGGATTCTGCAAGCCCAACCGAAATTTTCATCCCCTGCATGATTGCCACGTTTGCAGCTACCGTTGCTGCGATGACGCTTGTCTCAATTAAGCAGAAAATCAATTTACTTCAGCCCGTTATTCTGGTATGGATTGGCGGAATTTCGGCGTTAATCGCGGTGTTAGTTGCATTCCTCACGGGTCTCCGGCATGAGGAATTACGCGGTTTTTCCGAATTGCTTAGCAACGGGTTAATCCTCTTCATATTTTTAGCAATTGTAGGTATTGCATGGAGTAGAAAAGTAGATGTGTTTGATGCATTTGTTCATGGAGCAAAAGGCGGCTTTGATACAGCCATTCGCATCATTCCCTACCTCGTTGGGATTCTTGTTGCAATTAGTTTCCTAAGAACCAGCGGAACATTTGAAATTGTAATACAGGGAATGAAATCGCTGTTTGCATTTCTTGGCGCAGATACGCGTTTTGTTGATGGATTGCCTACCGCGCTAATAAAGCCCTTAAGCGGTTCGGGTGCCCGCGGAATGATGATTGATACCATGAAAGCTTTTGGGCCGGATTCGTTCGCCGGAAGGTTGGCTTGCATTCTTCAAGGATCTTCTGATACAACCTTTTACGTTATTGCCGTTTACTTTGGAGCAATTGGTGTAAAGAATACACGCTATGCCATCGGAACGATGCTTTTGGCCGATTTGGTGGGCATTATCACATCGATACTGCTGGCGTACTTGTTTTTTGGATAGCTTAATTCAAAGAAATAGCCGGTAATCCATTTCCAGCCGAATTAAAAAAAGCCAATTCATACACCGTAGGTTCCATGTATTGAATGAGCGGCATCGAATGCAGAATCTGCATCAAATCCTCCTCCGAATCGGCACTAATGGTTGCCCAAACCTTGCTACGGTCGTTCGATAAAGCATACGCCAAAACAACACCTCCGGCCATCAGCTCATCAATTTGCCTGCGCTGCTCGGGTATCAGGGCCACAAATTCGGGCGTGAATTCGAGTGGCAAATCAAAATCAACTAGGTATTGGTTCATAGAGCAAATATACTCGCTGATTCGTTAGTTCAAAATCAGGATGTGGTATATGGCATAAATTCATTGCCATTTCGCTCAAGTTCACTTCCAAAGGGGAGATGAAGGTATTTTTTCACAAGCGGATCGAGCACCAGAACCAAATCAACATCTACGATCACCGAATTATCCTCCAATTCCATGTATGCATCATCTTCAAATCCCGATAAAAATCGCCAACCACTGTCGAGTTCTTCTTCGGGTTCTTCGCGGTACATAAATCCTACGGGATGCACCTCATCTAAAATATAGCGTGTTACCAAGCAGATTCCGCGTTCGGTTTTCTGGGCTGTATGCGACTTTTTCATCGCATCAAAGATGCAGATAAATTACAACAATTTTATCGGGCTATTCGATTCCCAGTTCAGCCTTACGCTTCTTAGGCAATGCCGAAGCGACAAGAAAATGCGAATGGGTTATCAGTTCTTTCACCAGCGATTCGGGCAACTTTTCAAACTCAACGGTATTCCACCACTTTTTATTCATATGATATCCGGGCGTAATGGCTTCAAATTCTTCGCGAAGCGCAACCGCTCGTTCAGGATCGCATTTTAAATTGATGCGCCCACTTTTTTCCAATGGCAGAATTGCAAATATTTTTCCGCCAACGCGCATCACCAACGTGTGCTCATCAAACGGAAAATCTTCTGAGGTAGCCCGGAGACATAATGCAAATTCACGCACCTCCTCAACATTCATAGCATATAATTATTGGAAAATCAATTTAATTAAGCGGCAAGATAACCGTAAATACAGAACCTTCAGCTAGTTTAGAATTCAGTTCAATTTTACCACGCAACTTTTGCACAGCATCGCGCACGTTTGAAAGCCCAAGTCCTGAGCTGCCTGCAACATTTCCTATCGTATAATAGGTCTCAAAAATATTGGGCTGATGTTCTTCTGAAATTCCCAAGCCATTGTCTTCAACCGAAAACGATACCGAAAGCGCCGTTTTGTCGCAACTAACGCGTACGAATTTGTCTGATTTCTCGGGGTCGTGATAGCGTATAGCATTCGATATCAGGTTACTAAATATGATTCGCAAACGTGATGGATCAGATAGAGCGATGCAATCTTCGGGAATTAAATTCTCAAAACGAATTCCGCTCGCATCGGCGGCAAAACGCAATTCATCAATAATTTCGTCGACTAAATCGTGCGGCTTTAATTCGCCTAACACAACTGCACCACGATTTTTTAGCGATGCAATCATGTCGTTGGTAAAGACTTCGAGTTTCCGCAAACTCTTTTCCATCATGTTCAGGTAGTTTCCAAACTCCAACGGATTTTTCTCTTCCCGCGCAAGCGAAATCAATCCGCTCACCGAATTCAATGGTGCGCGCAAATCGTGCGATAACACCTTTACCAATTTATCGAGCTCACGATTATTGTTCTCTATTTCAACGAATTGACTTTTGAATCGTTCGTCGGTTCGTTTGCGCTCGGTAATATCAATCATGCTTACACAAACCCCGATCACATTCATGGCATCGTCGTTTACTGGCGAAAAGCTCATCCCGAACCAGAATTCGGCTCCTGGCCTGAAACGAAATACCAGCTCATCGTGCACCTGGTCACCTGAGCGCGCACGGTTAAATTGCCCGAGCCAGGTTTGGCGCATATCATCGAGCAGGTATTCGGTAAATTGATTGTTCTCTGATAATTCGGAACCAAGCAATTGTATGCATTGTTTGTTGGCGGTGAAATTGAATGCTTTAATCCTACCGGCTGGATCCAAAAGTAAAATCCCCTGATCAACCGTATTGAAGATTGAATTGAGCATCGCTACGGTCTCTTTCTGCGTTTCACCAAAACGCTTGCTCATGGTAATGTCTTTGCAAACCCGGATATAGCCTGTTACCTTACCATTTTCGTCGTGCAACAGCGAGGCTTTATTATCAGACCAGATAATTTTTCCGGCGCGCGTAATGAGCTTACTCTCCCACTGGCTGCGCTTTCCGGCAATAATTTCCTGAATCTCCTGACGCACCATATGCTTGTCGATTTCGGGGTAAAGTACATCGTAGTTTTTTCCCGACATCTCTTCGACCGAGTAGCCGAAAGTTTGCTCGGCGCCCTCGTTCCAGTATGTAATTTCTCCGCGTCTGTTCGCCACAAAAATGGTATCGCGGACGTTTTTCAAAATATTTGCCTGGATAGTAACTTCTTCCTGTACACGGCGCTTATCAGTAATATCGTCGGCCAAAACAAGTATACCGGGATTCCCCTTGAAGAACATCTCGCGCACGCGACACTCAACATATACTTCCGATCCATCCTTGCAAATGTGCCTGTAAACAGCCGGTGCCGAATCGCTACCATCCCAATTGTTAATTACTTCCATTAGCGCTTCGCGTTCGTCGGGCGGATGAAGGTCTGTAACCTGCTTCGAAAGAAATTCCTCCTCTGTATAGCCAAAATGATCAATTGCCGATTGGTTAACGCCTACAATTTTGAGCGAATCCTTTGCACGGATATACATTGGAATCGGATTGTTTTCGAACAGCAGACGGTATGTTTCCTGATTTTCGCGCAGCATTTCCATGCTTGCCTTACGTTCGATACTGTAGGAAATGGATTTGGCCAGCAAGCGCTCCTCAAATTCACCCTTCACCAAATATTCTTGTGCGCCTTGTTTAACGGCTTCGTTAGCAAAGCGTGTATCGTTTAAGCCCGACATGATGATGACCGGGGTTTGCGGAAAAAGCTTTGAAAGCCTGTGAAATGAATCAATTCCGTAACTATCGGGAAGAGATAAATCAAGCAAAATCACATCGCAACGTTGTTGCTCCATGAGATCAATCGCACCGCCAAGTGTAGTAACATGCACAATCTCCTTCTGGAAATCGCGAATCTCCAACAGCATCTGTTCGATGAGAATGAAATCACCGGCATTATCTTCAACTACAAGTATATGAAGCCTTTTGGTCATATACTCATGGTTAACAGAAACAGGCGCAGCAGGTTGCATATTCTTTTTCTAATCACAATTAAACACACGTAACTGTTGGCCTTACGCTGATTAATTGCTGAGGGTTACAAATAATTAATTATGAATATTAATTCAACTGAGATTAAGGATATAATAAAGTGGCGCTAAAGTAATACTAAATTCAATTTACCCCATTAATGCAAGTTAAACAATTCAAAAAGTTGCAAAGCAAATCCAATCTTGAGAATTTTCACACCTACAAAAAATGTGAATCAAAGCGAAAGACTTACAAATAAGCTTACAAAGTTTCCTTTAACCAGCGGTAAAACTCGCGCTGCCACGTCATGGCATTATGAGGCTGCAATATCCAGTGGTTTTCGTCGGGAAAATACAACAAACGGCTTTTAATTCCTTTGAGCTGTAATGCTGTATACGCCTGAAATCCTTGCGATTCGGGCACACGATAATCTAAACCACCATGAATCACCAACATGGGCGTGTCCCAGTTACCAACGCGATCAATCGGATTGAATTCGGCATACGATTTCTGCGCTGCTGCATTGTCTTTTTCCCAATAAGCGCCACCCATATCGAAATTGGTAAAAAACAGCTCTTCGGTAGTGCCGTACATGCTTTTTAAATCGAAAATACCCGCATGCGCAATAAACGATTTGAAACGTTTCTGATGAATGCCCGCTAAATAAAAAACCGAATAACCTCCATAACTGGCACCGATGCAGCCAAGACGACCCTTATCTACATAACTCTCTTTTGACACATCATCGATGGCACTTAAATAGTCTTTCATAACCTGACCACCCCAATCCTTACTAATAGCTTCGTTCCATTGCACGCCATACCCGGGCATACCGCGCCGATTCGGGGCAACTACGATATAACCATTCGCTGCCATCAACTGAAAATTCCAGCGAAATGAATAAAACTGCGTGAGTGCCGATTGCGGTCCACCCTGACAATACAGCAAGGTGGGATATTTCTTCGTCGGATCGAAATTGGGCGGATATACCACCCAAACAAGCATGTCTTTGCCATCGGTTGTTTTTACGATGCGACGTTCGGTACGGCTGGTTGATACCCCGGCGTATGCAGCATCGTTTACATGCGTGAGCTGCTTAAATTCTTTTGTTTTTAGATGATACGTGTACAATTCGGTAGCGTGGTTCATGTCGGTTCGAGCCAGCACCAGCAATTCGCCCGATTGCCCAATAATGTCATTGATATCGAAATCGCCACTTAGCAAGGGCCTTACCACCGGAAGCTTCTTGGTAAGACCGGGATAATCGACTTCCATCAATTGGTTTGTGCCATTAACAGGTGCAATAAAGTAAATCGTTTTACCGTCTTGCGACCAGCGGTACGATTTCACGGTTCCATCCCAGCGTTCGGTAAGGTTCATGATTTTAGCCCCCTTGCCAAAGCCTTTCACGATGATATCGTTTTTATCGGCCTCATTTCCATCACGAGCCATGCTTAACCAGGCCAAATCATTGTTTACCGAAAATGCCGGATCGGTATCATACCCCATGCGGCCTTCGGTGAGATTGAAGGTTGTTCCCAGGTTTACATCATAACTGTATAAATCGGTGTTTGTGCTTAACACATAGTCTTTACCAAATTTCTTTTTGCATACATAAACTATGGTATTACCATCTGTACTCCATGTATAATCTGATTCGTCGCCCATCGGTACAGTAGGTGTGTCGTACTTCTCATTTTTCATAAGGTCAATGCCGCCTTCGGTTTTACCATTAACGAGATTATACAAAAACACGTGGTTGTATTTTCCATCTTCCCAATAATCCCAGTGTCGGTGGTGCAAATCGTCGTAAATCTGTGCCGATG
>JBKCFX010000526.1:0-2268 GCA_046303595.1 Bacteroidia bacterium | reverse complement strand
ATTGCATCGGCTTCGTTAAGAAACTGAATCTCCTTTCGCTTGAAGAAATTGTAAATTTTGCGAAACAATGGATTTTTAAGGTTCCATATCTTCCCATCAACTCGTTCATCGGCCCAAAAACCGCGCATATCGAATAAAAATTTTACATGGTATTTTCGCTTCATCGAAAGTCCAACCAAGGCGCTGATATAACTGCGGCAATGAAGCACTGAAATCTTCTCCTGCACAACCAACTTTTCGGCAGTTTTGCGCATCCTAGAAAGATCTTTTATCGTTGAAAAAACCGGTGGACGAGCGGTATAGGAATGCGGATGCCAAATGATACCTGAATCTGATAATTGCATTTCGACCGAATCTTTTCCGGAAACAAACCGAGAATCCTTTTCAAAACTCAGTAGGTGAATAGTATAGCCTAAGGCCGAAAGTCCTTTCAAATAGGGTATTACTTGCGACTGCCCTAAGGGATCAGTCATACCATCATAAGATAAATATAGAATAGTTCTTTTTTTACTTTGCATTCATAGTATATTTGTTGGAGGTCAAATATAATCTAAATGAAGCGAGGTCATGATTGAGGATTTTTATTCAGAACTCGATTTTATTTGGGTGCCATTTTATTTGGTTTTAATTTATTTCATAGGTTCTAAGATTCAACAAAACAGAATTCAAACAGAGCCAATGTACTCCTATTACAGCAAAGGACTTTTAATTAAACTATTTGCGAGCCTCTTGGTAAGCATAATTTTCGTTTACTATTATAAGGGCGGAGACAATATTGGGTATTTCGTTTCATCTCAGTATTTAGCCAAAATGCAACTCATAAATCCGAATGTCTATTTCTCGGTTTTATTCAACGAAAGATCGCATGCGAACTTAGTCGTATTTTTTGAAAATGATCTTTGCTGCCCAGATTATTGGAAAGATTCGCAGAGCTTTACCGTAGTGCGTATTTGTAGTCTTTTTGTTTGGCTTGGAGCGAATAACTTCCTTACCACCTCCCTCCTATTTGCATGGCTGTCGTATGGTGGGATTTTTCGGTTGTTCCTGTTGATGAATAAACTCTTTCCAGGTTTAGAAAAAAAATTCGCTATTTCAATTTTGTATATGCCATCATTGATCTTCTGGGGATCATCGATTTTAAAAGATACAATTACCTTTTCGGCTGTTTGCTGGCTTACGTATGCATTTTACAATGTATTTATCTCAACCAATAAACCGATAAGGCACTTAATAATTTTAGGCTTAGCGGTATTTACAATCGTAAGCATTAAGGCCTATATCTTTGTTGCATTGTTACCGGGTTTGGTTTTATGGCTTTCTTACAATAGGATCTTAAAAATACGAAGCGGTTTTATTCGTGTAATAGCAGGGCCGGCAATTATTATTGGAGGAATCGGTGCCGGATTATTCACTTTTTCCACTTTCAGCTCAGCACTAGGCGATTACGGCTCAGTTGACAAGGCACTAAACAAGGCTGTAGTCACGAAAAATGACCTAACAAGAGAAGCATATGGAGTAAATTCATTTGACATAGGTGAAATTGATGGCTCTATTGGCAGCTTATTAAGTAAATTCCCTGCAGCAGTTATGGCCGGATTGTTTAGACCATATCTTTGGGATTCAACAAACCCAATTATGTTGTTATCAGCTTTTGAAAACACCTTTATTTTTTTATTATTTGTTCGTGTCCTCCTAAAGAACGGACCAGGATTCTTCTTCAGAATATTAGCAAACCCTGTATTAACCCTCTGTTTTGTTTTCTCCATCTTTTTTGCATTTTCATTGGGAATAACCACTGCTAATTTTGGCGCATTAGTTCGGTATAAAATTCCAGCAATTCCGTTTTTCCTCTCAATGCTGTATATTCTCGACGCTCCGAAAGCGAGCCTTCAGCCTGAAACATTACCTCGTGAAGAAAATGAAATGGTCTAAACAAAATAGAATTTTAATTACGCTTTCCTTTATCGAAGGGGGTTCACTCATGGCCTGCGAGCTTTTGAGTGCAAAAATGCTGGCTCCCTACTTTGGATCTTCCATCTTTGTGTGGTCTGCGGTTTTGGGCGTCACCCTTGCCTCACTTGCACTGGGATACTACCAAGGTGGTAGCCTTTCACTGCACGAGAAACGCGATAAAATTGTACTAACAATACTTATTGCAGCAGGTGTTTTTTTGATGTTGTTGCCATTCACTGCGCAGTTTGTGCTTGGTTACGCACATCTTTTTTCGTTTCGACAAGGCGTTATCCTGGCTGCGCTACTAATTATCCT
>JBKCFX010000525.1:0-1199 GCA_046303595.1 Bacteroidia bacterium | reverse complement strand
GTCTGTATTTGTTGCGGTTCAAACTTCGCCTACGCTTGCCGTAGCTGTTGATGGCAGTACATCGGTTTGCATCGGTGAGTCGGTTACACTCACCGCAGAGCCGGGGTATACAAGCTATATTTGGTCTAATGGAGCAACTACCCAGTCGATCGATGTGAGTGTTTCGGGCAGCTATTTCGTTACAGCAGCCTCTAATTTGGGCTGCGATGCCGTTTCGAACGATGTTGTTATTTCCATAATTCAACCGCCAACGGCCGCATTTTCGTACGATCAGGTAGAGCCTCAGAATACGGTTCAATTTACCTATACCGGAGCCTATGGAAACGATTTTACCTGGAATTTCGGAGGTGGCGTTATAAACAATAGCGAGAATCCGTTGTATCAATTTCCATACGAAGGAACATGGCCTGTAACGCTCATTGCTACGAATGAATGCGGGTCAGATACCTTTGAAACCGAAATTGAAGTAATTAAAATTGGTTTTGAAGATTTGGATGGCGTTTCGGTTGATTTATTCAATGATGGCCATAATTGGATTGTGAAGGGCACTTCATTGGGCAACAATCCAGTGGTTCTGGAAGTATGGAGTATGGACGGTCGCGTAATGTACAACACCAGCATCAGTGGAAACATAATCAATGAGCAAATTGCATTTTCCCAGTATGCATCCGGAGTGTACATGATAGGCTTAAGCAGAAAGGGAAAACGCTCTGTGGTTAAGGTTATTAGGTGATGGACGTGTTGCTTCGTTCCTGAAAATCTTTCCAACCATTGTTATAAATCTCACACACAGTTTTATGAAATGGTGGTTTATTGCTAAATCATCGTGCTTAAAAACCTTAGCATCTTCATCATGGAATATGCAATATGTTTCTTTAAATCAAGCGAATAGATTATTAGCATCCAATTAAGTTACAACACCTCAAATTCAAAGTATACAATGAACGAAATCATTTGTCCAAATTGTAAAAAAGCATTTAAAGTAGACGAAGCAGGCTTTGCCGATATCCTAAAACAAGTTCGTGACCATCAATTTGAAGAAGAAATACAGCAGAGATTGGCTTTGGCAGAGCGTGAAAAGGATAATGCCATAAAATTGGCAGAGGCAAACATTAAAAACACGATGCAGCAGCAACTGGCTAAAAAAGACCAGGAATTGGCCGTTGTCAAGGCACAAAAATAAGTGGAGTTGTATCAGA
>JBKCFX010000524.1:0-6984 GCA_046303595.1 Bacteroidia bacterium | reverse complement strand
ATCGGAAACATCATGAGCGTGGTAGCGGTGTTCGAAATCCACATCGAAATGAGATAGGCCGAAAGCATAAAACCAAATACGATACGACTTTGGCTACTGCCGGTGAGTGTGATGATGCGCAGCGCAATGCGCTTGTGCAGGCCCGATTTCTCTAATCCCTGCGCCATTATAAATCCACCAAGAAAAAGGAAAATGTACTTATCGCCGTAGTTTGCGCTTACCTGTTCGAGTGTTCCGAGTTTCAACATTGGAAAAAACACCAGCGGCAGCAAGGCCGTAACCGCCATTGGAACGGCTTCGCTGAGCCACCATGCGAGCATCCAAAATAACATGAATAATAGCGATAGAACCGGAGACGCATTGCCGGTTAGCTGCGCAATACCAAATCCAAGTAGAGCAATTAAAGGCGGCAGCACTATGTTGATGTTGCCCAATCGATTTTTCGTTTCGTTCATTCGTTTGGCAATGATACCTACAAAATTGGAAACAAGAAGTCCAATTTATTTTGAACATACTGCAGCAAATCAATTCGCATGAGTGTTCTAGTGAATTATATGCAATACCAAAGTAACGAATTGAATGAAAAGACGCCCATCGAGAACCCTGCAATCGAATTTGCTGTAACCGGTCAAAACGCAATTCAACTCGAACTTTTTATTAGGTCAATATCAATAAGACATAGAGCAATTCTCATGTTCAACGAACTATTGAAAAGCTTCATTCGCTTTTCTGTGCCATGTTAATAAGTTTACCTTGCTATTTTACGATTGATTTTTTAGGAATCCTACCCCCCCCCAACCCTAAAGGCGAAGCTACAAAATCGCAATCCATTACGCGTAACTAAACGTTTATAAACGGCTAGCTTCTCTATTTAAAATACCATTGCATCGTCTGAAACGAATACTGAGTGGCACCAAAACCCTTAGTGATAACTTCTTAAACCAGTTAAACTTCATTTTCGCGAAGTGTTGCCCCATCACCTTTCACAGATAGAACTAGACCATTGCCTACACCCTTGGCCGTGCATGTAAAACATAAAGCAATGGTAAAAAATAAAAATTAACTTTTATAATAAATTTGTATAATTAATTACGATGTATATTTTTGCTTTTAATTAATTTACATAAGATTTTTAAATTCTATCAATCTACATTTTTGCAAAATATTTTCTTTTTATGAAACCTTTCTCCCAGATACTTTTATTTTTTACAGTCCTATCATTTTTTTCTTGTTCAAATGCTTCTGAAAAGCAATCAGAAAATGAAAATCATGACCCCAAGAAAGTTGCAGAAAAATTCTATAAAGCTGTTAATGAGGGTAATTTCAAGCTTGCCATCGAATTTGCAAATACAAACACTCAGGACTTTCTCCTTAAATTAGAAAAACTGCCAACACAAAGCGAGGAAATACCATATGAATTCATCGACATTGAAAAGGGAAAAGCAAGTTATAATAACGGAGACACTGTAAATATCAACTATAAAATTGGCAAAAGAAAAGAAAACTTCAAATTAGTTTTTGATTCACTGGCAAGCACTTTTAAAATAATTAGTGGTGTTTGGCCAATTCGCAAAGTAAAATTAAGTTCAATTGATTTACACAACCTAAATTTTGGTAGTAAAACATTCGATAAAAACGACAAAGAAATTAAAGCCAGAATTGAAAAAGACTACAGTGGTTTACGATTTACCATTACAGATTTATTGTTGTACAAAAACGAGAGTGGGACGAATATAATTTATGCTATACCATACGACAAAAGCAAAAATTTTTCACCACTGCCAGGATGTTGGAATGGTTATGGATGGGGGATTCAAATTAGTGAAGCAGGTACGATTTGTCATGAAATGTACTTAAACGATAAAAAAGTAACATTGGATACTACGGTTTATAAAGGTGAAGGATTTTCACTAGCTACTGGTGAATGCTTAACATTATTTTTTAAAGATAATTCCGAATTATTAGATGTGCAATTGGAATCAGATATCACAATTAATAAAGAAATACAAATCCCAAATTCGTGGGTCCCTTTAACCACGCCTGAGGCGTTTAGGTTTAAAAGAACATTCAATGTTGAAGGAAATTTAGGAAGTGTCGAAACAGGCGGAGAGGAGTACATCAGAACCAGAACACGAAGAACATCATTTACCATCTATTATGCAGATCCAGTTAGGTTCAACTTTCACAACTGCCAAATTGTAGAATAGTTTAATCTGTTTTTGTGTTTACCAAATCAACACCTATTTTCATTTTATCAGTTTTACTTTTTATAAATGCATGCCATGCAGAAGAAAATGAAAGTATTATAGCAACGTCAGAATTGATATCGGATAGCTCTATTAAAAATTCAACTCACTCACTTCCTGACACTAATTTTACCGAAGCAGATATTGAAATAGTTATACCGCCTAATTCAATTAAAATCGGTTCTCAAGTTTGGCAAGTTTACAACCTTAATACAACTGAATTTAGAAATGGAAGATTAATTAAAGAGGCAAAATCAGAAGAAGAATGGGAAGATGCCGAAAATAATAAGACGCCGGCGTGGTGCTATTATAATTTCAATCCAGCGAACGGTGAAAAATATGGAAAACTATATAACTGGTTTGCAATAAATGACTCACAGGGGTTGGCTCCAGTTGGATGGCATATTCCAAATCAAAAAGAATGGGAAAATTTAATTATTTTTTTGGGTGGTTCAGATAAAGCGGGTAAAAAGATTATGGTATCTGAAGACACCACAAAGAATCTTGATGATTCTAATACCAAGAAATTTTCCGCATTGCCGGGTGGTTATCGTGGACTGTTTCTTGGATTTCAAAATCTAGAACAATCTGCACATTGGTGGAGTTCAACGTTAGAACATGAAAGTCCAATACATTACATACTCGATTTTAAAACTGGTTATTTGAAACCCGATAATTCAATGAACAAGGAAGATGGCAGATCGGTTCGTTGTGTAATGGACCAAATCCCTTCGCGATAACTTCATAACCCAGCTAAACCTCACTTTCGCGAAGTGTTGCTCCACCACCTTTCACAGATAGCAACAGACCTAATCGCTTCCAATTTTTCCACAATCCATTGTATGAAATATGAATAACTCATCGTCGTGAGCCCTGAAATCATTCGTATTTTTACACCATGGCACAAGCTACCGATCACAACTATTCCGAAGACTCCATTAAATCGCTCGACTGGAAAGAGCACATTCGCCTCAGGCCGGGCATGTACATCGGTAAGCTGGGCGATGGTTCTTCGCTCGACGATGGCGTTTACGTGCTGCTAAAGGAAGCCATCGACAACTGCATCGACGAATTCGTGATGGGCTTCGGTAAGAAAATCGAAATCACCATTAAAGATCGCGTTGTGCGCGTGCGCGATTACGGCCGTGGCATTCCGCTCGGCAAAGTGGTCGATGTAGTGTCGAAAATAAACACCGGCGCGAAGTACGACTCGGTGGCCTTTAAAAAGTCGGTGGGATTGAATGGTGTCGGCACCAAGGCGGTGAATGCCTTATCGGCACATTTTACCGTACAGAGTGTGCGCGACAACCAGACGAAATATGCCGAATTCAACCGCGGTACACTCACGCGCGAAGATGATGTTACCGAAACAAAAGAGCAACGTGGCACCATCGTAAATTTCTTTCCGGATGAAGAGATTTTCGGAAACTTCAAGTTCTTGAACGACCATGTCGAAAAGATGCTGTGGAATTACGCCTACCTCAACACGGGGCTCAGCATTATTTTCAACGGACAAACCTATAAATCGGAGCGCGGTTTATACGACCTGCTCGAACAAAATCTTTCGGGCGAGCCACTGTATCCAATCATTCACCTCAAAGGCGAGGACATTGAAATTGCGCTTACACATGGCAATCAATATGGCGAGGAATATTATTCTTTCGTTAATGGACAACATACTACTCAAGGCGGAACGCATCAAGGCGCATTGCGCGAAGCGGTGGTGAAGGTGTTGCGCGAATTTTACAAGAAAGATTTCGATCCGGCCGACATTCGTCAGTCGATTATTGCGGCAATTAGCGTTAAAGTGATTGAACCCGTTTTTGAATCGCAAACCAAGACTAAACTCGGCTCGCAAAACATGGCACCCGATGGCGCTGCGATACGCACCTTTGTGGTCGATTTCCTCAAGCGCGAGCTCGATAATTACTTGCACAAAAACGCAGACGTTGCCGAGGCGTTGCTCCAGAAAATCCTGCAAAGCGAGAAGGAACGCAAAGACCTCAGCGGCATTCGCAAACTGGCACGCGAACGGGCAAAGAAGGTGAGTTTGCACAACAAAAAACTGCGCGATTGCCGCCTGCATTACAATTCAACACATGCCGACCGCCTTAATACAACCCTGTTTATTACCGAGGGCGATTCGGCTTCGGGTTCCATAACCAAAAGCCGCGATGTTAACACTCAAGCGGTTTTTAGCCTCAAAGGGAAACCGCTGAATTGCTACAGCTTGACCAAGAAAATCGTGTATGAAAACGAGGAGTTCAACCTCTTGCAAAGCGCGTTGAATATCGAAGACGGACTCGAAAACCTGCGCTACAACAACATCGTAATCGCTACCGATGCCGATGTGGACGGTATGCACATCCGCCTGCTGATGATTACGTTTTTCCTGCAGTTTTTCCCCGACCTGGTGAAAAACGGACATTTGTACATCCTGCAAACGCCATTATTTCGGGTTCGCAACAAGAAAGAAACGATTTATTGTTATTCGGACGAAGAACGCCGCAATGCGATTTCGAGTTTAGGGAAAAATCCTGAGATTACCCGATTCAAGGGATTGGGAGAGATTTCGCCCGACGAATTCAAGCATTTCATCGGCAAAGACATTCGTTTAGAGCCGGTAATTTTCGGACGAAACGAAAACCTGCCGCAATTGCTCGAGTTTTACATGGGCAAAAACACACCCGACCGGCAGTTGTTTATCATCGACAACCTGAAGGTGGAGAAGGATTTGGCGGAAGCGTTGATGGCATAGATTGCTTTCGGTTTTATTTGGCTCGAAATCGGCAAAATCATCGGAGTTTCCGTAGCGAGAATAATGTTCTAAAAACTCATCCTTCTCCCCTATCTTTGCCGCGCCTCGCAGAAGCAATCGATTATGGAAACGGAACGCAGGTTATCTACCAAAGAAAAAGCCCTTCAAATAAATCTCGACAAGCGCTATTACGGCTCATTTGCTGAAATTGGAGCCGGCCAGGAAACTGCGGCTCAGTTCTTTAAAGCTGGTGGCGCTTCGGGAACCGTTGCCAAAACAATGTCGGCTTACGACATGAGTTTCTCGGATGCTATTTATGGCGAAACAACACGTTATGTGTGCGAACAACGGCTCGAACGCATGCTCGAGAAAGAGTACGGTTTGTTGGAGAAGCGGCTGCATTTCCGCGAAAACACTACCTGCTTTTTCGCCTTTGCCAACACGGTCGAAACAACCAACTTCCATAAAACCAATCAGGCGCACGGATGGCTTGGCGTTAAGTTCCAGCGCAATCCGCAAAGCTCACCCATTGAATGTGTAATCCATATTGTGATGCACGACACCGAAAGCAGTTGGCAACAACGTGCCATCGGGATTATCGGCGTAAATCTTCTGTTTGCCTGTTTTTATCATGCCGGCAATCCCGACGCATTGGTTCGCTCGCTGCTGGATGGCATCATTCCCGGTAGCGTAGAGATTGACCTACTGCGTTTTAGTGGTGAAGGTATCAGCGAAACCAACAATTTGCTTTACAGCCTCAAACTTGTAAAAAACGGACTTACCACTACGGCGATGTTTGGTCCCGATGGAACCGTGCTGCAACCGTCTGAAGCTCTTTACAAGAAAAATGCACTCGTCGTGGCCGGACGCTTCAGACCCTTCACCCGTGTGCACGAAGATATGCTGCAGAAAGCAACGGAGGATTTTATCGAAGAGTTGAAAGGCAAAACCGATGCAATGCTTATCATTGCAGAATTGTCGCTCAATACGCTCATTGATAAAAATGGCAACATCGACGATGAAGATTTCCTCGATCGTGCGCAAATACTCATGGCACTTGGGCATACGGTGATGCTTACCAATTTTCTCGATTACTGGTACCTCGTACCATATATGTCGAACGCCACACGCAATCAGCTAGTTGGCTTTGTACTCTCTGTGCGCAACATCGAACGGAGCTTTAAACCGGAGGAATTCAAATCGTTGCGCGGCGGACTGCTTGAAGGTTTCAGTATGTTGTTTGGTACACACGTAAAGGCATATGCTTATCCGGCAATCCGTCGCCAAACAGGCGAGCTTATAACATTAAACAACCTGAATATCGACAAGGAATATGAAGGCTTGCTTCAATACTTGAAAGTAAATGACAAAGTCGAAGACATCCGCAATGCTAACACAGAATTGCTGCACATCAATGCCGATGAAATTCTCGAACAAATTCATCGCGGCGAATCGGGCTGGGAAAATCAGGTTCCGGCGAAGGTTGCAGAATTAATCAAAAGCAATTGCCTGTTTGATTATCCTTGTGCACCCGAAACGCGGGATCATCTAAAAAAGAACTTTAATTCATGACGGGATTCAACCAATTCGGTTTTTCGGAACAACTGCTCGAAGGCCTCGACGCGATGAACTTTCGCGAACCTACACCCATCCAGCAGCAAGCCATTCCCGAGATTCTTGCCGGCAAAGACATTATTGCAAGTGCACAAACCGGAACCGGAAAAACCGCAGCCTTCCTCCTACCCGTTCTTGAAAAAAATATCCGCGAAAAGCCGGGGCACATCGATACGCTTATTATTGTTCCCACGCGCGAACTTGGATTGCAGATTGATCAACAGCTCGAAGGATTTGCGTATTTCCTGCCCTTTTCGAACATCGCCATTTACGGTGGCGGCGACGGACGCGAATTTGAGGTGCAGAAAAAAGCACTCGTACAAGGCACCGAGATAGTTGTGGCAACACCCGGAAAGCTCTTGTCGC
>JBKCFX010000523.1:0-2966 GCA_046303595.1 Bacteroidia bacterium | reverse complement strand
TATGCTTCATTTACGGGCTGTATGCGGAACTTTGCGCGCTTGTAAACTTCGAAATAAAGCGCATGCAATTCTGCGCTGTTTCTTCGAATCTGATCAGCATTCCAATATTCGGTAGTTAAACTTTCGGCCTTTAATAAGGCTGCCCTTGCACGTGTTCTGTATTTAGTTGTCATGGCACCGAGGTAATCGGTAAAGCCGATCCACTTTGCAGGAAAAGGCATTGTCATCAACGGCAGGGTGTTAACTTTTAAAAATCCTTCAAGCGGCACAATTGCCGAAGAGCCTTCAAGCTGAGGAAAATCCTTCAGAACTGTTAAAGCACTGGTTCCAAATTGTTGATCAGCGGCTTTCAATGCAGAATGCCAAATTTCTTGTTGTAATTTTAAATCATCATTTTTAAGAAAATGCAGTCCATATGGACCGCTAACAAGCATATTTCCGGCAATTAGGATTTGTACATGAGTATCGCATGAACCCAAAACCAGGGGGAGTATGGACTTTAGCGCTTGCCTCCAAATACGCCCCGTAGCGCCTTGATCTGCAATAGCCTTTACGACCTGATGTTTATCGCGCCTTAACAAACAGAAGGTCCCGAATGCAACAAGCTCAGCATCTACAAAAATACAGGGAAAAATATGCCTTAATCCATCACCATCGTTTACTGAAACAGAACGGAGGTAAGCCATTTCAAAGTAAACAGAAGACGAAGAAATGTGAAGGTTTGCCAGGTCATCTAACGTAACAAACCGAACATCAATCCCCGAATTTCTTCGCGGTTGTTTTGATTTTGAACGAACGGAAATGGTGGGCGAACAAATCAATGTCATAGCTTGCGCAAAGTTCGAGCATTTTAACTCGAAACGCGAAAAAATAACACGCAAATTTCGTCCTTGTTCGAATGGATGCTATTTAACCTTACAGATGAAAATTTTATATCCAGAGTAGATGCGCGTATTATGTTGATTATATATTGCTTATGAAATCCAAAAGGCATGAATCAAAAAATAATTAACAGATGTTTATAAAAAAAAGTCCTTTTGCGCTAAACTGCTACAATTTCGCTAAAGAATCGCAATACTTTCGATTAAGTTTGCACTGATTCGATTGCCGAAAATGTCGCAGAAAAAAAACATCAAAAGAGCTTTAATATCAGTGTTTTACAAGGATGGGCTTGAGCCATTGGTTCACCTTCTTGCGCAGCATGGTGTTCATTTCTGTTCTACCGGCGGAACGCAGCAGTTTATCGAATCTTTGGGATATGCAGTTGAGCGGGTAGAGGATTTAACGTCCTACCCATCAATTCTTGGGGGCAGGGTTAAAACATTACATCCCAAAGTTTTTGGTGGCATACTTGGTCGCCGCGATGAAGCAGCAGATGTTGCACAACTGGAAGAATATGCTATCCCTGAAATCGACTTGGTGATTGTCGATTTGTATCCCTTTCAGTAAACAGTAGCTTCGGGCGCTTCCAAACAGGAAATAATCGAAAAGATTGATATTGGTGGTGTTTCCTTAATTCGTGCCGCTGCCAAGAATTACAACGATGTACTTATTGTTTCAAACCGAAATCAGTATGCCGCTGTTGTTGATTTATTGAGTCAAAACAACGGACAAACAGGAATCGAAGATCGCTTCCGTTTTGCTGCCGAAGCTTTTCATACCACTGCTGCTTACGATGAAGCCATTGCCGGATGGATGGCAAGTGAAACACTTCGATACGGCGAAAACCCTCATCAAAGTGCTTATTTCCATGGCAATTTGAGCGATGTGTTTTCACAAATTCAGGGTAAGGAACTTTCGTACAACAACCTGCTCGATATTGATGCAGCATTGCGCCTAATAAGCGATTTTCCCAGCCCGGGTTGTGCAATCCTCAAACACAACAATGCTTGTGGCGCCGCACTCGATACCCATCCATTAAACGCATGGAAGAAGGCACTCGAGGCCGATCCGGTTTCGGCTTTTGGTGGCATAATTATTTTCACTACCGCTGTTGATAAGGAACTTGCACTCGAAATTGATAAAATATTTTTTGAGGTTCTTCTGGCCCCGGAGTTTTCGGATGAAGCGATTCAAATCTTCAGCGCGAAGAAGAACCGAATCATCCTGCAAACAAAGGATTTTGAACGCCCAAAATTAGAAAAACGTACGGCCTTAAACGGATTACTGGTGCAGCACTCCGACGACCAAATCGAAAAACGCAATCAATTCAAAATCTGCACCGATGCGGCACCAACGCAGGAGCAATTGCGCGACTTGGAATTCGCAGCGGTGTTGGTGAAACACACCAAGTCGAACGCCATTGTTTTGGCAAAAGACAATCGACTTTTGGCAAGCGGTACCGGACAAACATCGCGGGTTGATGCGCTGAATCAGGCTATCGATAAAGCAAATCGAATGAATCTACCGCTCGATGGCGCTGTAATGGCTTCGGATGCATTTTTTCCCTTTCCCGATTGTGTCGAAATTGCCGCTAAGGCCGGAATAAAGGCGGTCATTCAGCCGGGGGGCTCTATAAAAGATCAAGACTCAACAAATGCAGCGAACCGGCTCGGCATCGCCATGGTAACAACAGGAATTAGACACTTTAAACACTAACACACCACACATGGGTTTATTCAATTTTTTCACCCAAGAAATCGCAATTGACCTCGGAACGGCCAATACGATTATCATTCACAACGATAAAGTTGTGGTCGATGAACCATCTATAGTTGCCATCGAACGCTCGAGCGGGAAAGTAATTGCCGTTGGTAAGCAGGCCCAACAAATGCATGGCAAAACACACGAAAACATAAAAACCATTCGTCCGCTGAAAGATGGAGTTATTGCCGACTTCAACGCTGCCGAGCATATGATTCGCGGCATGATTAAAATGATTAACCCGGGAAGGAAAATCTTCAGTCCTTCACTCATCATGGTAATCTGCATTCCGTCGGGAATTACAGAGGTTGAAAAGCGTGCCG
>JBKCFX010000522.1:0-1392 GCA_046303595.1 Bacteroidia bacterium | reverse complement strand
GTATAAATACCTTACGAGAAGATCCGTTGCAGAAAAAACAGCCCAAACCTTCGATGCAAATTGGTTGCCGGTTGGACCCGATTATATCCCCGAAAACTATACAGGTTATCTCGAAAATGGCATTGGCCGCATCAATTGCATCGCATTCCATCCCACGCTTGAGCAGGTTTACTATGTTGGTGTTGCTCAGGGCGGTTTGTGGAAAACTACAAATGGTGGTGCATCTTGGATCCCGCTAACCGATCAGTTGCCGATTACACGCATTAGCGATATTGCCATCAACCCAAACAATCCCGAAGAAATTTATATTTCGCTCTGCGATTTCGCGTATGTAGGTATTGGTCTTGCTCTCGATAACCGAAAGCGTTACCCGCATTATGGGCTTGGTGTTTATAAGTCGATGGATGGTGGTTTGTCGTGGAACCCAACCGGTCTTGGTTTTGAATTAACTGATTTTGATGCGTCCCTTATTCGCAAAATTCTGATTCATCCCGAAAACGATAATGAGGTTATAGCATGTGGTGTTAGCGGAATGTTTCGGTCTTCAGATGCCGGTGCCACGTGGAATCAGATAAACGATGCATTTTATTGGGACATGATTCAGCAACCGGGAAATCCGAACGTGTTGTTTGCATCCGGCGGCTGGCTATACAACGCCAACTATGGGTATGCGGCCATTTACAAATCCACAGATTTTGGGCTTTCGTGGACCGAACTTCCAACGGGCATTCCGTCAACCGGAGAGGTTCAGCGAATTAAACTTGCGATATCACCTTCTAATCCCACTATAATACAAGCCATTGCAGTTGATACGCTGAGTGGTTTGTATGGATTGTACAGAAGCGAAGACAACGGTTTGTCATGGAATTATTCCTACCCCGGCGTTAATATTCTCGAATGGTCTGAAGGCTTAGGCTCCGGCGGACAAGGAACGTATGATTTGGTACTTCATATAGACAATCTCAATCCGCAGAAAGTCTATGCCGGGGGGGTTAATTTATGGATGTCGGAAGATGGCGGACAAACCTTTAATCCTGCCAGCCACTGGACATTAAACTATGGGCCCACCATACACGCCGATATGCATTACCTCACGCAGAATCCTTTAACGCAGGAGTTTTTTATTTGCAACGATGGCGGTGTATATAAAACAGCTGAAATCCTTAGTCAATCTTGGGAGAGTGCCCAAAACGGCAATTTCTGGCCAAGTACATGGGAAAATATTGGAAATGGCATGCAGGTCACTTCTTTTTATCGACTCGCTTCCGACAAACAGGCTAACCCGGGTTTAATTGCCGGCGCACAAGACAATGCATCTTCCTATTTTGATGGATTTAGCTGGTATACAGTGTTTGGTGGCGACGGTATGGATAATTACATGAGCCCGTTTAA
>JBKCFX010000521.1:0-3167 GCA_046303595.1 Bacteroidia bacterium | reverse complement strand
GCAGTATTCATCTTCCAACGGTACCCAAATAAACTGCCCTTTTTGTTGAAATTCGTGGAAAGACAATGCTTTGTAATTATCGTTGGCACTTTCGGGAATGAGGTCTTCAATTTCCTCGATTTTATCGGGCAGAAGTGGGCCGCCATAATGCCCTTTGAGTTTATATCCGTTGTATGCCGGAGGGTTGTGACTAGCCGTAATGATGATGCCCAGGCTGGCCTTGTAATTTTTTGCTCCAAGCGAAATCATGGGCGTGGAAACAAAGCCTTTGGCAAGAAACACTTTGATGTTGTGTGCAAGCATTACGCGGGCAACGGTTTCGGCAAATAATTCGCCGGCAAAGCGGCAATCGTGGCCAATCACTACCGATGGATTCGGGAAATTTTTCTTCAGCCAAAGAGCTGTTCCTTCTGTTACGCGTGCAACATTGTCGACTGTGAACTCTTCTGCAATAATGGCTCTCCAGCCGTCGGTTCCAAATTTAATTTTCATGCTTATCAAAATATTCCGCGGGCATCGAGGCTTTTTTGGTAGCGCGATGCATTGCGTGTATGTTCGGTGTAAGTGCTTGCAAAATCATGGTAGCCCGATCGATCGGGTCGGGCGCAAAAGTAAAGGTAGGAATGTGTCTGATAATTCAAAACCGCATCGATACTTTCTTTTTTTGCCAATGCAATCGGGCCAGGCGGCAATCCGAAATTTTGGTAGGTGTTATAAGGCGAATTTGTTTTCAGGTGTTTTCTCTTGATGCGGCGAATCCCATCATCGCCCACCGCAAATTTAACCGTTGGGTCGGCCTGTAGCTTCATATTTTTTTTCAGGCGATTTAGATAAACTCCTGCAATCACGGGCCATTCGTCCTTGCGGTTCGATTCCTGCTGGATGATTGATGCCAATACCGAAACCTCGGCTGCACTAAGTCCCATTGTACGCGCTGTTTTTTTGCGTTCATCATTCCAAAAACGGAGGTAATTGACACCCATCGAATCAACAAATCCCTTTGCAGGTGTGTTCCAATAGAAAAGATAGGTGTCGGGGAAGATAAGACTTAATGCGTTTTCGGGATTTAACCCGTACTGCACTCTGAATTCGGAAGAGCTTATGGTTTCAAGAATTTCTGTTGAATCGGCTTCGATAAATTTTGAGACTTTTCCGGCTAATTCGAAACGATTCTTGATGCTCTTAAAAACCAGCTCCACCGGCTCCTGTTCGCCCGAATGCAATAATGCAATAAGTTCGCGGTTATTCATGCCGGGTCTTACACTGTAGCGACCGGGTTTTATCTGTTCGTCGTAATGCATCTGCTTAGCCATCCAACGAAACGACTCGGTATTGTGGAGCATCCCCTTGCGGCTCAGTTCTCGCACCACGTCTTCGAAGGTCGAACCTGTTCGTATATACACGTATTTTTCGCCATGGCTCAATACAAGGTTTGAACGAAATGCCCGACTGTAGTAGAAATAAGCGGAACCGGCAAGAACAAGGCCGAGAACAATTGCGAACGCTACAAGCCCCTTAATATATTTTGGGTTTGATTTTTTCTTTTTCGCCGGTGATTTGCGTTTTGCCATAGCGGGCGCTAAATTCCTGAAAAACTTCTAAATCACATCGTGCAATTTGCCTTTTTAGAAAAATATGATTTGTGATAATTTTGCATTGAAGCCAAGAAAACATCAAAATTATTAATAGTAACCCAAGGTTTTGAGCATCGACTTATAACTCTGTTCCTTTCCAAAAATATACGTGCTCAGCTCGCCCTGTTCGTCTTTGCTAACGATAACATGTTTAGGAGCCGGTATGAGGCAATGCTGAATACCGCCATATCCGCCAAGCGATTCCTGATAAGCACCGGTGTGGAAAAAGCCGATATAAAGTGGGTTTTCGGGAATTTCTTCTTCTTCTACTTTGGGCAAAAACACTTGACTAATGTGCGCTTCGGCATTGTAATAATCGAGGCTATCGCAGGTTAATCCACCGAGATTTACCCTCTTGTATTCGCGGTTCCATTGGTTAATGGCAAGCAAAATAAAACGCTGGTTTATTCCCCACGTATCGGGCAAGGTAGTGATGAACGAACTATCGATCATGTACCAGTTTTCGGTATCGTTTTGCTGTTTCAGATCGATAATTGAAAACAAAGTAGCGCCACTTTCTCCAACAGTATAGGAACCAAATTCTGTGAAGATGGTCGGTTCTTCAACGCCTTGCTGGTTGCAGAAGTTTTTAATCTGGCGGATGATTTCCTCGATCATGTATTCATAATCGAACTCAAATGCCAGCGAATTACGAATTGGCAATCCACCACCAATATTCAATGAATCGAGCTCAGGGCAAATCTTCTTCAAATCGCAATACACTTGTAGGCATTTTGAAAGTTCGCTCCAATAATAAACCGTATCGCGAATTCCTGAGTTGATGAAGAAATGAAGCATTTTTAGTTCAAAACGTTTATCGTTTTGAATATGGTCTTCATAAAATTTTAAAATATCCTTGTAGCGAATACCCAAACGCGAAGTGTAAAACTCAAAGGTTGGTTCTTCCTCAGAAGCAATGCGAATACCGATCTTGGTTTTGCCTTTTAGGTGCTCTTTGTAATAATTGATTTCGTTTTTTGAATCGAGAATCGGTACCAGATTTTCGAAGCCTTCGTTCTTGAGTTCTACGATGAATTCCTGGTACATCGGACGTTTATACCCGTTGCAAATGATGTATTTATCTTTGGGTAAAAGACCTTTTTCGTGCAATTCTTTGATAATTGGCATATCGTAAGCCGAAGAGGTTTCGATGTGCACATCGTTTTTCAAAACCTCCTCCAATACGAACGAAAACTGCGAACTTTTGGTGCAATAACAGTAAACGTACTTGCCTTTGTAATCGGCCTTTGCCATTCCCACATTAAACATTATTTTTGCTTTCTGTATCTGCTCGCTGATTTTTGGCAAATACGTTATTTTCAAAGGCGTTCCGTATTGTTCGATGATGTCCATTAACGGAATTCCATTGAAGTATAGTTCATTATCCTGCACGTCGAAGCCGGGTTGAGGAAACTCAAAGGTTTGCTTAATTAGGTCTTCGTACTTGTTTTTCATGTCCATTTTAGGGCGCGATTAAATGAGGTTTGTAGTTGAATTGCAAAAGTAACTAACTTACTTGTACAATTCAAAGCG
>JBKCFX010000520.1:0-6912 GCA_046303595.1 Bacteroidia bacterium | reverse complement strand
GATTACGCTGGGTGTTTTATCGGCCACGTTCGGATTGCAGGGATTTATTCTTCCCAATCATTTGATCGACGGCGGCGCTACGGGGATTTCGCTTTTGTTATCGGAAATCTCACGCTTGCCGCTTTCGGTATTAATCAGTCTTATTAATATTCCGTTTATCGTAGTCGGCTATCGCATGCTCGGTCGCGTTTTTGCCATCAAAACATCAATTGCAATTGTATTTCTTGCTGTGGCGGTAGCAAGCTTCAATTTTCCGGGTGTTACGAAAGATCCTTTTCTTGCTTCCTTTTTTGGGGGGTTCTTTCTTGGAGCCGGAATTGGTATGGCGGTTCGTGGCGGTTCGGTGATTGATGGAACAGAGGTTTTAGCCATTTTTCTCAGTAAAAAACTGAGTGTTACCATGGGCGATATTGTATTGGTGTTTAATGTGCTGATTTTCTCGCTTGCGGCCTATTTACTGAGCATTGAGGTAGCGCTTTATTCCATGGTAACGTATTTGGCGGCTTCAAAAACCCTCGATTTTTTTGTTGAAGGCATTGAAGAATACATCGGAGTTACGATTGTGGCCTCACGAAGTGAAGAGATTCGAAAAATGATAACCGAACAACTTGGACGGGGCGTTACCATTTACAGCGGTAAAAAAGGCTACGGCAAGCGAGGCGAAAATCAGGAAGTTGAAATTATTTATACGGTCATTACACGCCTCGAACTCAATAAACTCAATATGGAAATTGATAAGTTTGAACCGGGAGCTTTTGTGGTCATGATTCGGTTAATGTATCCGCGGGGGGGCATGATTAAAACACGCCCGTTAAAACACTGATTATAATTACGTTGTAGTTGTTCTAAAACTCGAAAATTATCCCGATGGCCGGCGTTACCAAGGGAGTCTCGTCTTTTAGGAATACGGGAATTCCATTCGATCCATCGGGACGCAAAGCCTGCCCATCTGTGGTTTCAAATCCGGTATTGTCGGCATTGCGCTTGAAAGTGTAATCGGGACTGTCGGGATTGAGGGATCGCATCGCATTCTGAATATCGATAAAGACATCGAGCGTTGATTTACGGAAGTAAAATTTCTTGTCGAAACGAATATCGAGCTGACTGAAATTGATCAAGCGCTCGGCGTTAATTCGTGTATAATCCAAAACGCCCTGTCCGGTTGTGGCAAAGCTAAAACGCGATGCCAGGGTATCAAACGGCGTGTAGGGGGCACCTCCGGCAAAACGGAATTTTGCACCTATTTCCCAGCCGCGTTTCAATTTCCATCCAAACAAGGCCGAAACCAAATGGCGGTTATCCCATGATGAGGCGATGAGTGCACCATCGTTGCCCGAAAAACGGCTGCGCACAAAGGTGTAACTAAACACTGCAAAAATGCGCTTCACGAGTTTTTGCTGGAAGTAAAATTCCATACCGTAGGTTTCTCCGCCTCCACTGCTGGCAATGGCTTCGTTCCCCAAAACATCAAATCCACCGCCCAAATTCGCAAGCGAAATGCCATTGGCAACAGAAACCGGATAGTTGCTGTAACGCTTGAAAAATCCTTCAACCGTAAAGCGCATTTCTTCCTTTGGCATGTATTCGAATCCACCCACATAATGTGTCGAACGAATGTATTTTGCTCCTTTGTTCAGGTATTCGCCCGCGTTGTTTTGGAATCCCAAAACAGTGTAGGTTGGAATCTTGTAATAATCGCCCACTGAGGCATTGATGTTCCACTTAGGCATCAATCGGTACGACAACGAAAGCCTTGGCGAGAGTGTGTTGAACAGGTTATTTCCCTCGTTGGTAAAGCTGTTTCCATCGCTACGCAAGCCCGCCGAAACCAGGAAACGCTCGCCAAAGAAGCGACGCGAAATCTGCGCAAATGCACCGTAGCGGTAAAATTCGAGCGCCGCGTTATAATTCAGTACAATGGCCGGAATGCTATCTCCCGAAGGGCTTACACTTTCCTTTACCAATCGGTTAAACAGCAGGTTGTTGAACTTTACATATTGCGCCGAAACGCCGTAGGAATATTTCCATCCGTTTACAAACTTATTCACATCAACGCGCAGTTTATTCTCGATTTCTTGTGATCTGATTTTCAGGATTCTTGCTGCCTCATTGCCTTCGTCTTTGTTTTCGAAACGGTCGAGTTCGTTGTTGAACATGTTGCGGCTTAAAGCTACATTCACAAATCCGTTGTTAATCAAATGTCGATAGGCTATACCATTTGTGTAATTCCACTGGTTAATGGATGGCGTGGCATTGAGAATGAATGTCTTGTCGGGTGTTGATTCACGCGGCACTCCAAACGCAAATTCGTCGATAGCTCCCACACCAAGAAAGGTTAAAGATGCCTTGTCGCTGATGCGGTGGCTCACTTTAAACTGAAAATCCCAGTAATTCGGACGGATGGGAAGGTCGATGGCCTCGAACAGCAATTGCAGATACGAGCGGCGCGCCGAAACGAGGTAATTGGTATTCTTACCTGCCGGACCTTCGAGCGTAGTTGCAAATTCGGTCGAGGAAAGGCGGAGGTTTCCACTCAGTCGCTCGGGATTTCCTTCGCGTTGTTTGAATTGAAAAACGGAAGCCAGTGCATTGTCGTAACGTGCATCAAAAGCCGAAGTGCTGAGTTTCACATCTTCGATAAACGAAACATTGAGCATACCGGCCGGGCCGCCCGAGCTACCTTGGGTCTGGAAATGGTTGATTACCGGAATTTCAATGCCGTCGAGGTAAAACACATTTTCGTTGGGCGCACCGCCACGGATAATGATGTCGTTTCGGAACGAGGCCGATGCCGCACCGGCCACACCGGGAAGCACTTGGATTACTTTGGAGATGTCGAAATTTCCGCCCGGATTGGAACGAATTTCCTCTGTGCTCAAGGTCTGCACCGAAAGTGGCGTAACCATATCGACAGCCGCTGCCGATTTACCTTTATCGAACGTAATTTCAACTTCCTTCAGGTCGGTTTTTGTTTCGCTGAGTTCGAAGTTAATTACCTGGTCGTTTCCCGATGTAACAGCGATATTAAACTTACTCTGCGCCTCGTAGCCGATTAGGTTGGCTTTAAGCGTATAACTTCCTACGGGGATGTTCGAAATTTTATACGTTCCGTTTACATCGCTAGCTGCGCCGAGTGTAGTGCCTTCGATTTGAATTGTGGCGCCAATGAGGATTTCGGCCGTGTTTTTATCTTTGATCGTACCGCGAATGGTACCGGTTTTCTGGGCTAATGCACTAGTTGAAAGAAAGATAAGTGCTGTTAGGAGGAGGTTTACTTGACGCAGACTAAAATGCATGAACAATTGATTTGACAGGCAAAGAAACGTAAAAAGCAGTTGTTTTGTTTAATGAAATGCATATTTCGTTCAACGAAATACAATCTCCTTCACTTTGCCTTCAGAACCACATACTTCGTTGAGACGGCGCACCAGTTCACTGCGCATGAAACTCAGTTCAGAGCGTATCGCCGGCGAATCAATCGAAACGTAATACACACCGTTGGCAAAGTGAATGTTTTTGGTACGCGAAGCCACCATGCGTCCTACCACTTCGGGCCAGGCCTGCGAGAGTCGGTATTCTTCGTACCCTTCGCGAAGTCCCATGCTGCCAAGCACCTCGGTTAGAAGTTCCGAAACCTTACTCTGGTTGTTTTTCTTTTTGATCATGGGTCTCGGTTTGGTGTGTTTCGGCTTCGGGATTAGAAGCGTTAAAAGGTAGTTCAAAATGGTCGAAAGCGCAATCGATGCTACCTAAAATTTCGGTTATGCGCTGCGGGTGAGAATCGGTGATGAAGATTTGCCCGAAATGGCCTTGTGCAATAAGGTTTAGCAAGGCTGTAATGCGCTGCTGATCGAGTTTTTCGAAGATATCGTCGAGTAGGAGCAGGGGCATCAACTTTTTGGCCTGATGCAATACATCGAACTGTGCGAGTTTTAGAGCGATGAGCATTGTTTTTTGTTGGCCCTGACTGGCAAAGCGCTTCAAACTATAGCCGTTTATCTGAAGTTCGATATCGTCTTTATGAATACCTTCGGTGGTGTACTGCATCGCCAGGTCGCGTTCGAGTGAATGTTTGAGTAAATCTTCGAGATTGCCGTTTTGCAGTTGCGACGCGTAGTGCATGTTTACACGTTCTATTTCGCCACTCATCTGCGTGTAGTAATGCAGCAGCAAAGGTTCGGCTAAGGCGATGAATTTCGTTCTGGCCTCAAAGATGGGTGCTGCAAACTCAGCCAATTGCATGTCGAATACTTCGAGCATGGTTCGGTCGGGGTTTCCCTGTCGGAGCAACACGTTTCGCTGTTTCAGCACGCGGTTGTATCGGATGAGCGAATCGAGGTACGCGCGGTCATACTGCGAAATAACCGAATCCATGAACTTTCGGCGTTCTTCACTTCCTCCGCTGAGCAACACAATATCGGTAGGTGCAATTGCTACCAGCGGAATTTGTCCAATATGCTCAGAAAGGCGTTCGTATTCTTTGCCATTGCGTTTGAATGTTTTGGCCTGTCCGCGTTTCAAACCACAGCTTAACGAAATAAAAGAATCATCGGAATTGAACTTTCCTTCAACCAGAAAAAAACCTTCTTTCAAATGGATGTTATGAACGTCGGACGGATTGAGAAATCCCTTGCAGAATGAGAGGTAATGAATGGCATCGAGCAGATTGGTCTTCCCGCTTCCGTTGTGTCCGGTAAACACGGCAACTTTTTCGCCGAAATGCAGGCGCGCATCGGGATGACTGCGGAAGTTGATTAACGAAAGCTGCGTGAGGAACATGGTTGCAAAGATAGCATATCGCAGGGCTATTATCGGGTACAAATGCCTTCAAAATAAAAACATGCGTTGCCAAATTTCACTCATCCAAATCGTTGCAGAACATCCTATATTTGCACCTCATAATTAACGCTATGGAAATAATTCCTTCGGCTTTCTTTAGTTCCGAAAACCTGAATTCGCTGCACAATCAATTTAAAACAGGCAAGCCTTTTCAGCATGTATGCATCGACAATTTTCTTGTTCCCGAATTTGCCGATTACCTGTATACAAACTTTCCGGGATTTGATAAAATGTCGCGCAATTATCATGGACTGAACGAATTCAAGTCCGAAGGCTCTAATTTTGATAATTACGATCCTGCTTTTGTTGAATTGCGCAAGGCGCTGAATACTGCCGAATTTTATAAAGCGATTTCAACCATTACCGGAATTGAGAATTTATTTTCTGTAGATGATGCATTGGGCATGGGAGTGCATCAGGGGCAGAATGGTTCGTATCTCGATATTCACATCGATTTTAACATTCATCACGTTGAAAAAATTTATCGTCGCACCAACCTGCTCATCTTTTTAAATAAAAACTGGAAGGAAGAGTACGGCGGTAAGGTTGAATTTTGGAATTCCGATGTAACAAAGCTCGAGCAAGCCTATTTGCCTTCGTTTAACCGCTGTGTGATTTTCGAAACCAATGAGATTTCGTATCACGGTTATGGAAAGATTACGATTCCTGAAGACGAGTCGCGTAAATCGTTTTATGCTTATTACTATACCACGCTGCGCGATGATGCGAAAGGCTATCACGATACCATATTCAAGGCAAGACCAGAGGAAGGTTTGGTAAAAAAAGTAAAAACCGACGTGAAGGAAACACTGAAAAACAACATAAAACGGATTCTGTTAAAAGTGGGAATCAAATTCTAATGAAAAACGAAGCACTTCAATACACCGATTATACCGAATACCCTTGCCATTTAAGCCGACTTGAATGGATTTACGATACCATTGAGCGCCTGCGTGAGTCGGGAAAGCCGGTGAATATTCTTGATGTGGGTGCCGGTACCGGCAATGTTACCATTCCGCTGGGCTTGATTGATGATTCTGTTGTATTGGGAATAGACATCCACCAGCCTACGCTCGATATTGCTATTGCTGCGAACAAATTGTCCAATGTGAGTTTTCGTTTTCAGTATCTGCAGGATTGTTCATTGAATGGACAGAAATTCATCATCCTAACCGAGGTACTGGAGCACATCGATATTTATCCGGAGATTTTAAAATACATCGCCGACCACGCCGATAAAGACATGCAATTGCTCATTACCGTTCCCAACGGTTGGGGGCCGTTTGAAATAGCCATGCAGCCGCTGTACCTGATGCGGAAAATGGGCTTGAATGGTTTCATTTTAAAGGTGAAACGCCTATTGGGTAAAAAAGAACCGTACTCGCAGAATTACGAAACGCCCCACGTAAATTTCTTTACCGTTCCCCGCATGAAGCGCGAATTGGCGCCACTGGGTATGGAAGTGTTGGAAGTGAAGAAGGCCTATTTCCTCGCTCCAATCATCGAAACCTATTTGCCGTTTATTCCGCTAAAAGGCATTGCCAAAATAGATCAAGCCATTGCTAATGTTTTGCCGCGTTGGCTGGCATCGGGCTTTTATTTCAGAATTGGGTTTAAGAAATAGGGAATCCTATCCCGCACCATACTCCGTTCTTCCATCAGCATGTTGCGCAAACCGCTTTTTATTGCGGTCGTGCACTTGATCGTATCTTGACCATGGCCAGCCTCCGAATTTTGTGCTGTGGTAATCTTCAAATGCCTGTTGAATCTCGGCTTTCGAATTCATTACAAAGGGGCCGTATTGAATTACGGTCTCACCAATCGGTCTTCCCTGCAACACCAGGATTGAAACTGCTTCTGCGCCGGCTGTCAACGAAAGCGCCACATCGGCTTGTAGCTCAATGGCATGATAGGGATTGATGCTGCTGCCATTGATTTGCAGGGATTTTCCTTCATAGAAATACAGCGTGCGGTTAATTCCGGCTGAAGCGGCTGGCAATGTCCATGTAGAACCTGCATCCATCAAAATATTCCAAACGCCAACCTCATTTTTAGGATCCGAAGCCCAAGAGT
>JBKCFX010000519.1:0-7504 GCA_046303595.1 Bacteroidia bacterium | reverse complement strand
TCCGAAAACTCCCACCCTTCCTCGCGGTGTTTCAACATACGTGAATACGAGCAGAATTTACAGTCGAATACGCAGATGTTTGTGGGTTCAATATGGAAATTCCGGTTGAAGTAAACCACATTTCCGTGGCGTTGTGTTTTTAGCTCATTCGCCAGCATCCCCAAATATCCGAGCGATCCTTGGTCGTATAAAAGTTCGCATTCTTCTGCCGAAATGCGCTCATTGGCCAATATTTTTTCGGCAAGCTCAAGCAAAGGCTCGGGCGTGTTCCCGTTTTTAAGAAAATCCAAACGTGTGTGCATCATCAGCAATCAGAACAAGAACAACAAACGATAGTTTATTTCTTACGAATCAATTTTCGGTTTTGAGGAATTTTCCGGTTTTGATTACGCTTCCATCATCCAATTTAACCAAATACATCCCGGGAGGCAATGCGCTAACATCGAGCTTTAGCAATGCTTCTTGATTAACCTCTCCTACTTGCAAAACTTTGCCTGCCATCGAAATTACCTGCCATACACCTTTTTTTAAATTATGGTTTATGGTTAATTCCGACTGACTAACCGGATTTGGATATACTAGCAGATTCGATGATGTGTGCTCTAACTGCACCGTTCCAAGTGGAATACACTGCACCGGCCGGATTGCCAGCGAAAGCGCTTGACCATACAATGTTGTGTCTGAAAAGGCAGTCCACTCACCTGTCGATGTCATATACCATGCAGTGTTAGTGTTAATTTCATCGAATTGATTGCTGTGAATGGCCAACGTATCGCCGCCTAAAGTGGTGAGGATGAAACCTGCGTAATAAGCACCATTAACGGTCGGAGGTTCTGTAAAAAAAACATCGGTATTAGTAAAATTCTCAACATTTGCAATCACCGAATTAAGCGAAAATGTGGTTTGTGCCAACATATTTCCTGGCCCCGGTAAACCATTTGAATTCCAGATTGCAGCGGTAATTTGTGTCGAAAATCCTAAAGAAGATGCCTTGGCAAAATCGAAGCGAATGCCATTGATTATTTTGGTTTCATTGGTATAAAAACTATCGGCAAAGGCAGTATGTCCCAAACTGTTTGTTCCGGTAAGGTAACCACTTTCATCCGGAAGTACTTCATTCATCAGGTAATACACTAAGCCATCGCCGCCTGTGATGTTATTTAAGGTATCGCAATCGGCGGCTGTTGGAACGCCCAAACATCCGTTCGATGTAAGCAAGCCATTGCGTTGCAGATTTATGGTATTCTGCATCCTTGTTTTTTGACCAAGTGTAAACATGTTCATACACTGGTCGTAGGTATAGTCCATAAAATTCATAAACATATCGCTGGTGTTTCCGCACGAAGGCGATGGATAGCTTGGACACTGAAAGTTTGAACCTTCTTGATTTGGCGTATCGCTTACCTGATCGCTTCCGCCACATGGATCTGAAGCATTGTCGTCGTCGCCCCAGATATGAATCAGGTTTAACCAATGTCCGATTTCGTGTGTTGCCGTTCGTCCTTTATTGTAATTTCCTCCAAGTGGTGTATTTCGTCCAAAAAATTTGTAGCCAATTACAACGCCATCGAGCGCCGGAATTACCGTACCGGGCAGGGTGGCGAATCCAAGCAGGTTATTCGCAAGATTGCATACCCAAATGTTGAGGTACTTGTCGGTTGGCCAGGCATCCACGCCACCAGTAATACTGCGTTTCATGGCATCGTTCAAACTGAATGCTGAAACGGAAGTCTGTGTTCTGGTAATGCCGTTGCTTGCAAGTCCTTCCGGCGATCGGGCAGCAAGACAGAATTGAATTTCGCAATCGGCGGCGATGGAACTGAATGCAGATGGGATCGTTGAGGCATTTGCATTGAGTTTCCGGTAATCTTCATTTAACACATCGATTTGCGAAAAGATTTGTTGGTCGGAGATGTTTTGTTCAGCATTCTGATACAACACATGCACCACGACCGGAATTGTAATGAGTTGTCTGTTTTTGTGCGAGGTCGCTTCGAGCTGATGGAGCTTATGATTTATAGCATCCATTTGAGCGGCGAGCGAAGGATTTTGGGCTTTGCAGTGATTGAGGTATTCGGTAGTGCCGCAGGTGCGCTGGGCATGCACGAATCGAGAACCCAAAATCAAAGCACATAAAAGGAGAATTTTTACCATGGCATATAGTTGCATTGGATGAAACACATGCAAATGTATGAAAGCATGCTTGAACTACCGAATTCAATAATATGACGAATTGAAGGGGTTTAGGGCGACGATACCCTAAATTTAAGTTTTGCATGCAGGTAGATTTGTAATTTTGCCACAATTCTGAATATGGTTAAACCTACTCACTCGTTTCGTATACTCCTCGCCGAAGACGAGGACAGTTTGCGCGATATGATTGCGCTGAATTTGGAACTCGACGGGTATGCCGTTCAAACTGCCATAGATGGGAAAATTGCACTAGAAAAGGCATTATCCGAACGATTTGACTTACTCATACTGGATGTGATGCTCCCATCGCTCGATGGATTTAGCCTCTGTGAACGATTGCGCCTCGAAAACCCGGATGTGATGATTCTTTTTCTCACGGCGCGCAACAGCAGTGCAGATCGCGTACAGGGCTTGAAACTTGGAGCCGATGATTACCTCACCAAACCATTTAACCTCGAAGAATTGTTGTTGCGGGTTTCGGGCTTGCTGCGCCGCGGACTCGACCGAAAATCGCAGCACTTGCAGCACGATGTATTCCGATTCGATGGAAATACAATTCACTTCAATCAATTTGAGATTCACACCCGTACCGGAGAAAAGATTAAGCCATCGAAGCGCGAAATGCAATTGTTAAAGCTGTTACTCGAACGCCAAAACGAAGTTGTTTCGCGCAAACAGATTTTGGAAACAGTTTGGGGCTATGACATTATCCCGGCTACGCGAACCATCGATAATTTTATACTCAATTTCAGAAAGTACTTCGAACGCAATCCGGCCGAACCGGAGTTTTTCCAGTCGGTTCGTGGCGTTGGGTACCGTTTTTCCCTGCCCGAAAATCAATAAGCAACAACGGGTAGTTTTCGCATTAACGCGCGATTTCCGCTTTGAATTCGTATGAAATACAATCCATTTGAACGTATTCCCGGATCGAATTCCAACACCGCTGTTCCTGCGAAATAACGTTGCGCATTAAGTACTTTTCCTTGAACATCCAAAACAGAAACTTGTATCTCCTCTTCAGTATAGGTATTCAGTTCGATGTGCAAATTGCCTGCATGAAATGGAACCGGATATATTTTCGCATCCAGCGTCTGAAGCGCATCTTCCAAACCTACATTGGTAAAATAAACCGACTCCGAATAAGAGGAGCAATACCCGTTTGATGTAACGATGCTGTAATTTCCAGGCTCAAGCGGAGTGAAATTTACCAGATTTTCGCTGCCTGCGATGCTGTCGCCATCGAGCAACCAAACCCAATTGTATGGCAAGCCGGGATTGTAGAAAAACACACCGGTAACCGGATTCAGGAAAGCAACCGGCTCGTAAGGATACGCTTCAACTTGCACGAAAGCTGAATCGGAAAATGCAGCACAACCTTGTGCAGATCGTATCTCAAGGGTATAACTTCCCTCCTCAAAAACATACAAACTGTCGTTATTAGCGGAGAGCAAAGTCTCGCCGTTACGATACCACTGATAAAACGAAGCATCGGGTGCGAGAAGTAAGGCCGAATCGCCTGCACAGAACAAGGTATCATTAAAATTCAGTTCAGGAGCGCTTGGCGAAGGATATACAACAACGGTATCAGCATTATTAAACGTAAGTCCCACCTGCGTTCCAATGGTCAAACTGCCATTGCCTTCGTTGGTTGTAAACGGATACGTTCCCGGACCGGTGAATTGAATTACTGCTGTACCTAAATTATCGTCCTGCGAAACATTGTCGTCGTCCCAAAATTGAATGCTGAAAGCGCTTCCGGTGATTGGTGTGTTCATTCCCGATTGGCTGAAATTTGTGCTATTGTCGCCCGATGAACTGGTTTGTGTGCTTCCACCAATGGTTAATTGGTAATAAATATCCGGACTAAGGGTGCATGTACCAATAAATGGTATAGAGGGTTCTTCTACATCGCCGCACCAGTTGCTGCCCGTTGCGTTAAAGTTTACTTCGTTAGAATAAAATCTAAAAAACGGGTTTCAAGTGATACGGTATACGTATCCGGCGCGGCATAAAACTGCGGTTCGGGGCTGAACGCGTTCGAGGTGTTACCATTCCCAAAATCCCAGCTGTATTCTACGGGTTGCGAGGGACTGGTAATGAGTGCTTGATACACAACAGACAGCGAATCGCAGCCCACATCGATGCTGGTGGTAAAGCCCGAGTTGCCCGATCCTCCGGGAATTACAGAAATGGGCAAGGTGAAACTCTGTGGCTGATCAAGACTAATTGGCGAGGTTACCGAGGCTATAACATTTACCGAAATCGTGTAGCTGCCAATGGTTGTTGGTGTGCCGCAAATCTTAACACAACCGCGTTGCGAAGCCGGGTCGGACGTAATGGTGTAGACATTATCGGCCTCATTCACCGTTGCGGAAAGACCGGGCGGCAATCCCGAAATGGACGTAATGGTAATCGATCCCAATGTTACATCGAAACCGGTTCCGGCATCGGTGAAATTTTGGGGCATGAAGAACGTTACATCGAGATCGAACGGCTCATTTACGGGTGCATCGGGCAGTGTACCGGGACAAAGAGCCGGCGCAGCAGGACTGGCGGTGCAGGTGGGGTCGACAACACATCCGGGACATTGGGCAAATGAATACATTTGGCTGAAACCAAAAAGAACAAGTAGCAGGAGATTCTTCATGCCTCAATTTTAAGAATAATTTTCAATTTTACACACAAATGAGAACAAGGCTCAGATCATTTCTTTACAGCGAAGGTGTCGAAGCAGGTGTGGATGAGGCGGGGCGCGGCTGTTTGGCGGGGCCTGTTGTAGCCGCTGCTGTGATTTTACCGGTAGATTTTCATCATCCGCTCTTGTTCGACTCCAAACAGGTGAAAGAAAAAGACCGCAACGAACTACGTGCTGTTATTGAGAGGGAAGCTACCTCCTGGGCAGTTGGCATGGCCTCGGTCGAAGAAATCGATTCGATAAACATTCTCCAGGCAACATACTTGGCCATGCACCGTGCTATCGCCAAACTGCAGCTAAAGCCCGAATTTCTTGCCATTGATGGTAATCGTTTTAAACCATATCCTGAGATTGCCCACGAAACGGTAATTGGTGGAGATGCTAAGTATGCGCACATTGCCGCGGCTTCGATTTTGGCCAAAACCCACCGCGATGAACACATGCTTGCATTGCATAACAGTTTTCCGGAATTCGGTTGGGAATCGAACAAAGGCTATGGCACGGCAAAACATGTTTCGGCATTGCGGCATTACGGCCACACAACACATCATCGGAAATCGTTTACATTGAAAGACAAACAACTCAGTTTATTTTAATTCGGGGAATGTATACTCCAACCAAAACGAATCAGTTTAACTGAAATCGATCGTAAATAATATAAGTATTATCAATAACCTTATTTTTTATTTGGGGGATTGAATTGTTTACCATAGGTTTGCAGCAAACAAACTTATCCAATCATGAAAAAAATTTTCGCCCTTGCTATCGTAGTGGTAGCGCTTGCTTCATGCAAAAAAGATTACACTTGTGAGTGTACAATTTTAGGTCAAACTGTTGCGAGCACCATTGAAAATACCACAAAGAGTGCAGCGACAGATTCTTGTGATGCTGCAAATGTAGCGGCCACCATACTTGGTGGTTCTTGCTCACTTAAATAATTAATCCTTCTATTCTCACAACCATGAAAAAAATTTTCGCCCTTGCTATCGTAGTGGTAGCGCTTGCTTCTTGCAAGAAAGATTACACATGTGATTGCACCATCGCTGGTCAAACAACCTCAACTCCAATTAATGATGCGAAGAAAGCTGATGCTGAAGACGCTTGCAATGCTTTGGATGTTGCCGCTAAACTTGCCGGTGGATCTTGTACACTAAAGTAATTGAAAATCACCTAGAACAGAAGCTGCTTCGGCAGCTTTTGTTTTTTAAGTTCAACACTAATTCATTATGAAACTATTCTTTGCAATTGGCATTTTAGCCTTAACGTGCGCTTCTTGTAAAAAAGACTATGCATGCACCTGCTACGCCGGAACGGTACTTGAAGCAACCGTTGATTATCCCGGTTTAAGTAAAAGCGAAGCTGAAACTGCAGAAACTGCTTGTACTCTAAACTCGGCCTGCACGTGGGAGGCTAAATAAGCAACTCATTCATCTTGATTTTCGGCCGACATTTGTCGGCTTTTTTGTTTTTAATATGCGGTATTTAACGTATTTAAGCCATGCCTTTTTGTGCACATTTATACTCTGCATCAATTGGTACTGCATCAACAACATCGATTTTTTCGATTATTCGCTTACCGACCTTGGTGTTGTTAATTGGAGCTTGGCACCCTATATAAGTAGGCTTGCTCTCGGCTTTCTTGGAGCCTTGCCATTTATCAGTCTTGCATTTCCAGGAAAAAGGCGGGTTATTGTAATACTGAGTGTGGCGCTTTCATTATGTATGGCGCTGGTTTCGCTTGGGGAAACCGCCTTTTGTGCGCTCGAACGCCCATATCTCGCATTGTATGAAATTTGGCCAATTTCAAAATGGCAGGGTGCTTTTTGGATACTCTATGCGCTCATTGCATATTTCGGGTTAAAAGAATCGTCAGAAAATAATCTTGGCAAACCAGCGAAAGCCCTCATGGCACTTGCGGCATTCTTCTTTTTGGCATTGCCCTTCATCCTTAACTATCCTCCTTCCTGGGCTATTTATGGTGAACAAGCCGAAAACAACGTTTCAAAAACGCTACAGCTCGATTCGCTGCCTCAGGTGGCCGAATACAGGCAAATCATTGCAACAGATGAAGAAATTACGCAAGGAAAAAAACTCATCTGCTTGGCCAGTCTAACCTGCCCGTATTGCAGTCGGTTGGCGTACAAAATGCATATTCTGAAAGAGCGGAATCCGGAGGCCAACATGCTGTTGGTATTGACCGGAGATTCTTCAAAAATTGAGCGATTCGAAGAAAAATCAGCTTGTCAAAATGTTCCCCGATTGTTCATCAAGCCCGAATACTTCGCCCGCTGGTTTGGAGGGAGTGTTCCTCGCGTATTCATGGCAAATGGCAAACAAACGCAGAAAGAACTTGAGTATTGGGCGCTGAACGATTCGCATCTTATTGTTGAATAATTGCCATCGTTTGGAGCTTCGGCTTTTTTCCTATTTTCGATAATCCAATTGTGTTTTTATGGAACTCACCCGCATCATTGATATTCTGCCATACATCAACGAAAAATACAACCGTGCTGATGTATTGAACGCAAAAATAAAGGGCGCCTGGCAGAGCTGGAGCATTGGCGAAATCTGCACTATAGCCGATGAACTGAGTTGCGGACTAATGAATGCCGGTAT
>JBKCFX010000518.1:0-5331 GCA_046303595.1 Bacteroidia bacterium | reverse complement strand
CTTAAGAAGAAACTAATTTTAAACTCGAATCTCAAACAAAAACAAATACAATGAAGAGAATAGCTATAGTGATCGGTATACTGGTCTGTTCCTACTTCGCAAATGCACAGCAGGAATTGCAGATCAGTCAGTACATGTTCAACGGCCTTTTCCTGAACCCTGCTTATGCGGGTACGCATCCTTATTGGGGTGGAACAGCTTTGCATCGACAGCAATGGCTTGGTTTTACTGGCAGGCCTTGGTCAACTACGGTTGCATTCGATGGCCCAATCAAGGAAAAAAACATGGGTCTTGGATTTATGATTGTAAACGACAATATCGGTCTTACTACCAACAATGATATTTCTGCAGCCTATTCCTATCGTATAAAAGTTAACGAAGGATCTCAGTTGGCATTTGGTCTCCGTGCCGGTATTCGGAATACGATGTTTAACGTGAGCAAGTTGGAAAATATTCCTGATGCCGGTGATCCACTTTATAACGCAAACCAAAGCATCTGGGTGCCAAAGTTTGATTTCGGAGCATATTGGTATGGCGATCGTGGATACCTTGGGTTATCGGTTCCGAATATTCTTGCTATCGACTCTCGCACATCCGATAATGCAGACGCAGGCCTTCGTCGGCATGTTTTTCTAAATGGAGGGTATGTGTGGAATATCAATGCAGATGGTTCGGTTAAATTTAAGCCTTCTTTTTTGGTAAAGTATGAACCAACCTCTCCGGTTTCATTCGATTTGAATGCACATTTCTTGTTTAATGATAAACTTTGGTTAGGAACTTCTTATCGTTACAATGCAGCTGTTGTCTTTATGGCTGAATATCAGATTACAGAGCAGTTCCGCGCCGGCTTTGCTTTTGATGCAACAACCTCTGATATAAGACAATATCAGAATGGTACCATCGAATTTATGCTGGGCTACGACTTCACGCAAAAATTGGTTAAAATTAAACACCCACGTTATTTCTAAACACCCCGTTTCTCTGAACTATGAAAAAAACCTATTCAATTTTCATTATCGGTCTTGGTTTTATCCTTGGAGGATGCGGAGCCGGTTACTGGGTAAAAAAAGGAGACGCTAGTTATGAAGCTTATGCCTATTCTGATGCCGTCCCTAATTTTCAAAAAGCGCTTGAAAAAGATAACGATAATTACGCAGCCAAGAAGGGGCTAGCAAATAGCTACAGGATGATGAATAATCCTTCTGCTGCAGAAGCTCTTTACAAGGATATCACCGCGATGGCCGAAAACGAGCCCATCAACTTTTTTCATCAGGGGAAAGTTTTGATGCAAGTTCAAAAATATGCCGAAGCAAAGAAGGCATTCGAGGAGTATGCAAAATCGCTAACTCCCGAGCAACCAGAGAGTGCAATCATTAAATCATTGATTGAAGCAGCCGGTAATCCGAAGAAATTTGATGGTAATTTAGACACGTGTGCATATAGCCTTAAACAAATTGAAACATCTGGTTTGATGAATGCTTTGGGCGCTACCCCATTTAATTTCGGGTATGTGTTCGCCGGCGAATATGCCATAACGGAAGAGTCTCCCAAATCCTCGCGAAATCCATATACCGGAAACGCCTACATGGATTTATTTTTCACAAAGAAGGATAAAAAGAGCGGAACTTGGTCTGCTCCCGAACCATTGAAGGGTGGTGTTAATTCTGAGTTTCACGATGCATTTGCTGCATTTACTCCCGATAAACAAACGGCCTACTTTACCAGAACGCAGCAGAAGAACGGAAAGATGGTTCTGAATAAAGACAAAGTATCGAACCTTGAAATCCTTAAATCAAGTTTTGTTGATGGTGAATGGACAAACCTTGAATCGTTTGTTCATAATTCTGTAGATTTTTCCAATGGCCACCCTGCTATTAGCGCAGATGGAAAGACGATGTATTTTAGTTCCGATCGTCCGGGCGGGTATGGTTCTACAGATTTGTATATGTGCTCTTGGAATGGAACCACTTGGGACGCCCCGGTTAATTTAGGGCCTATGATCAATACCCCAGGTCGTGAAGTGATGCCCCAGATTGGTTTTGATGAAAAACTATATTTCTCCTCCGATGGTCATCCCGGACTTGGAGGTTTGGATATCTTTTCAGCTATGAAAAATGGAAGTAGTTGGACAATGCCACAAAATCTAAAATCACCAATCAATTCTTCTCGCGATGATTTCTCCTTTACGCTCGATTCAGAAGGTAAAGTTGGAAACCTATCCTCTTCACGTTCCGGAACAGATCGTTTATACGAAGTTGTTTACAAAGATATCTTCGTTCCTGTAGAAGTTTGCCTTGTTGAAAAGGAATCGCGCAAGCCTGTTAGTGGAATCAAGGTATATGCCCAAAATAAAGACAGCGGCGAAATCGATTCAACCACATCAAATTCTGAAGGTAAAGCAAATTTCCGCTTGAAGGGAAATTTTGATTATACAATCAATGCCCGTAGTGCACAGGTTTTAACGAACAATATCGATGTTACAACCAAAGAAAAGAGTTGTGCCAAAGTAATTAAAACATGCGATGAAGGTAAATTTGTAGAGGTAGAAGCTCCGGATTGGGCCAAAGAATACGATATCAAGGATATCTATTACGATTACAATAAATGGAACATTCGCAAAGATGCAGCAAAGCAACTTGATAAACTCGTAACCTTGCTCAACAACAATCCGAACTTTAAAATTGAGCTTGGCTCGCACACCGATTGCCGTGGTAGCGAAGAGTATAATCAGAAACTTTCCGAAAAACGTGCACAGGCGGTGGTGAAATATTGCACAATGCGCGACATTGATCCTTCGCGTTTAACATTCAAAGGATATGGTGAATCGGTTCCAAAGTCAGATTGTGTTTGCGAAAAGTGTACAGAGGAGCAATGGCAAATGGATCGCCGAACTGTATTTAAATTAATGAAGTAAACGTTTTAAACGTTTAAAAACGGATAAAAGGCCTCGCATATGCGGGGCTTTTTTTTTATTTATCCGATGAAAATTAATGGTATTCATCGTGGAATAAACTGGAATAGGCAACCGCTGGTTAGGCCTTTGATTCTGTTTATTTCCGGATTACTGTGTGCTGATTTCCTTGCAGATTACGCATCCTTTCTCGAATATGTTCTGCTCGTTTTATTGAGTATTTTGTTTGCGCAAAGCCATTTACGGTTCTTAAACAAAACCTTGGTGTCATGCACACTTTATGCATCATTTTTCCTTCTGGGAGTTTTCGTAAATGCATCACCTTGCCCGTCCGGTTCAGACATACCGGAATTTAAAAATTATACACTAATCATAAAGCAATGTTCAGAGGCTGTATACAAAGGTAGCGGCGATGAACTCAAATCACAATTTACCGCAGAAGCCAAATCTATTCTAATAGACAAAACATGGCAAGCTGTCGATGGGATCATAAAGTTTACCTTAAAAAACGATAGTCTAACTTCTATTCCGGGAGATTTACTGTTGGTGCATGCTAATTTCAAGAAGCCCACCACTGAAATTTTACCCGGAAGTTTTGATAGCGAACGCTTTTGTAGGATAAAGTCGATTGATGCACTTTGCACACTAAATAAATACCAGCTAATACCGCTCGCTAAAAATGAACAGCATTTTGTTTTTGCTTTTATACTCAATCTTCGTCGTGCAATAATCCGATATTTAAAAACATCTGGATTCGATTCCAACCAGGTGGGAATTGCGAGTGCGCTGCTTGTGGGCTATCGTGCCGATATTGATGCAGAACTCAATAACGCGTATAGCAAGGCCGGAATAATTCACGTGCTTGCGGTATCGGGAATGCATGTGAGCCTTGTTTTTGGTTCGGTTCTGTGGTTATTGGGCCGTTTTCTTAAACCCCGTAACGCCGCAATTGCCGGTATTCTTGTATTGTGGTTCTACGCATTGCTTGCTGGATTGTCGGCGTCTGTTCTTCGTTCGGCCTGCATGTTTTCCTTATTGGCAATCTCCAAGCTGCTTGTGAAATCTGCAATTACATCGAATGCTATGGCCGGTGCCGCATTTATAATGCTCATTGTAGATCCGCAAACCCTGTATGATCCCGGCGCCCAATTATCATTTGCTGCAGTCTGGGGAATTTATGCACGTGCAACACCACCACCAATACTATTTTTCAAACGTAAATTTATTCGGTATGTAATCGATTCGCTTTGGATTTGTATGGTTGCACAATTGGCAACACTTCCAATCACCTTTTGGTATTTCGGATCATTCCCTGTGTATTTTTTACTTGCCAATTTAGTTGCCGTTCCATTCTCAACAGGCCTGATTTATCTCGGATTTATAAGCCTCATTCTATTTCCGCTTGGTTTTGTTTCCCAACAATTACTTGAACTTATGAAAATTGGCATCGATATTCTGAATTATTTTACACTACAAATTGCCGGCTTGCCCCTTTCTTCAATCGACTTTGGACGCTTCACATTTATTGAAGTCTTGTTCTCCGGATGTATTATTTATACCATGTTATTTCCAATGGGCAGTCTCATAAAGAAGGTATATGCCATTGGAATAGCTCGCCTTATTTATTCAGCCACAATTATCTTAACAAGCATCAGAATCGATAAAGGACCAGATTTGTATTTCTTTTCATGCGAACGAACGTATCATTTTGTTTCTGTGGGAACTAGATCGGTTCGCTTAATCAATATCGGGAGCGAACAATGCCATACGTGCAATCGAACGAACGGAATAAAGCAATTCGCTCAAAAAGTAGGGCGTGACCTTAAAATTGAAAATCATACAATACACAATCTCGAGGATGGCGGAAAAGCATCCATTACGTACATATTTGATAATACCGTGCACACACTTACGCTTCAGATATATTCTACTTGTAATTTGGCTAATTTGCCATCTACCGATAAATCATCACACGCGTATTGTCGGCAATTTAATTCCAGTCAGAAAATACCTTTTTTGTATTCTGCTATTCTCAGAAGGCGTGTTCTACCCATTGGGTTCTTAAATAGTTATAAAATCAGGTAAATACGGTTAAAAATCGACAAATCTTAAAATCTGTAGCGGTGCAATTTTATTGTCTTTCTTAATTTAGGGCTAAATTTAGCTTTCTGAAATTGGATACACGTAAATTTGAAATGAAATATTTCTTATTCTTGTGCTTCATTTTCGATGGCGTAATCTGAATACACGATGAAAAAAACAAACATTCTACTTATGCTTGGCCTCGTGGCCTTGCCTTCTTTTTTTGCTCTTGCTCAAAAGCAAAATACACGTCCGCAACCTTGCGGAACAAATGAGGTAATGGAGCAAGAATTTCAAAAGCATCCGGAGCTGAGACAACAATTTCAGTATCAGCAAAA
>JBKCFX010000517.1:0-4999 GCA_046303595.1 Bacteroidia bacterium | reverse complement strand
CCCTCTTGCTGTCTGTTGATTACTTTACATTCTGACTAATTATTTTCGTAATACATTTATAATGATTGTTGTATAAATTCGAAAATGTTAACTCTGGAAATCATTTCTGGGGCCGGAAAAGAGAGGGTTGCATCTAACCAAAAATTTTAATATACATTCAAAGCCGGAGTTTATCCGTTTTTAAACGTTTATTTACGACTAATCGTTGGCGATTTCGTAGCTTCGCCCTTAGGGTAGGGGGGATAGGATTCCTACAAAATTTGTTGATTTGTGTCAAGCCTTACTTTTTAACAATCCGATTTAATTTCATGTCAGTTTCTTGAAATATTCAATTTTATGGCCACTTAACAAGTGTCCAATTATGAGAATTAAAGGCTCATGAAGTACTTGGAGAACTATTTATATTACGCCGAGTTTTGAACCAAAGCTATTTACCGGTAATTTTCGGCCATTGCTTTGATTGTGTCTTTAATAGTTTTGCGCAGAAATGCAGGTTCAAGCACACAAACATCACTGCCCTGCATCAAAATCAATTGAATAAATTCAAAGTTTGGTTTAAGGTAAAACTCAAATACGGTGTGATTTTCGAGTTCAGTGATAATTTTCTGACTGGAGTGCCATGGTATTGACTTCATGTACTCGCTATACGATTTTGTAGTTCTGATTGAAATAAATACAGGCTCATTAAGGTCAGGATTTGTTATTCCGTAGACACTTTCGTATATTTTTTCCGGCTTTATCAATCCTTTTTTCGGAAGTTTTTTCGCTGTAACATCAACATCTTCTACACGGTCGAGAGCCAATGTATAGAATTTCATTGTATCCGAGGCCTGGCATAGCAAATACCATCTGTGCCGAAACTCCTTCAATGCCAATGGATAAACTGTATAGCTTTTGAGGTTGTCTCGTTGATATTTTGGGCGATAAGTCAATCCAACCACACGCTTTTCAATACACGCGAAAAGTAGCGGATCGAAATGCTGGATTCCTGAGTTAGATTGATCAAATAGTGGCGAATCGGTAATTATATATTGCTGATTTATAGCTTTTTTGCCATCAAAAAGCCGTTTACTTATCGATTCCGATACAGTCGCCCGATCGATGTAATCGTAAATAGCATCAATTCCCTGCTTTTGATCTTCAACAAGATTATAAAACCTATGCTGTTTATTGAAAACGATATTCAATCCAAAACGAATGCGAATATCTTCGAGGTCGCGCTGTATCGTTCTTCGGGAGCAGTTCTCAATGCCTTCCCTTGCAAGCAAATCGATTAATTCCTGCAAATCGGGTTGGTGTCTGCGAATTAGCTGGATAATGCGTTGTTGCCTTTTTACTACATTAAAATATGCCATACCGCTGCAAAGGTAAGTATGCTTTACTTTAATGGTGCTATTTTATTTACGCATTACGGGCAGTATTGCTCCCAACTTTTGATTGTGCAGAATTTCACGGTATTTTTCGCTTTCAGGAATGGTATCAAACCAAGTGCTCGGATCTTCAACACAAGCAAATTTTAAGAAAAGATTGCGCAAATCCTTTTTATCTACCGAACGCTTTTCGCTTAATTTCCACGAACAATTCAATAGAAGCTCCATATTGTTTTTAAGGGTTTCAATCGCAAAGGCTTCTGCCTCCTTCATCCACTTTATGCACGCTCTGTCCAATTCTTCGGTTAGAGTCGACACCGCCAGATTACTATCATCGCCGGCCGGTGTAAAACAAACCGGATATTTATAAAAGCCATTTTTCCACAATGCTTTCATGGCAAGTTGAGTAGCCATACGGAGGTCGGATTCACTCCCCAAGGAAATCGCATCTTCTCCAAAAATGATTTTTTCAGCACATAATCCACCCAACAACACCGCTATCTGGTTCCTTATCCAGATTTTGGAGGCAATGCTATTGCTGGGAGGATTACTTACCAACCCCTCTGTTTCAGAATCAACTGTTGAAGAAAACACTTGCATAGGGATTTTACGAAGGAGAAGCATCGAGAGCACCGCGTGACCACTTTCATGCACAGCCACCAGTGCCTGATTGTTGTCTTTCCGCTCTCTTCGCAAAATTTCAATCCGAAGTGATGGCTTTATCTTCAAGGTGTTGATGATATGCTCGGATCCGATGAAATGAAATAAAATGAATTTATTCTGATACTCAACATGGATTAGCCTTGCCTGAATATCATTTTCCTGAATGAAAAGAGCAATTTGTGCCATTGGAGCCTGCAAAAGATTGTGTATACAGCTAAAAAGCGGTCGTGTGCCCTGACTTGGATTTACGCCTTCGCGGTATATCAGCCGTTCGATACTTTGCTCAAAATGCACTTCGATGCCTAACTTCGCATGATAAATCTGTTTTAGCTTATCAATTTGTTGCTTGATAATTTGTTTGTAGGCCTTTACACTCAAGGCAGGATAAATAATATGAATATGGCCCAATCGTGCAATCTGCTCACTTCGAAAATATTGTTTCAGCGTCGATTTGATTTGAGGCAATTGAATCTGCAATGTTTCGCGATAGAACAAATCGGCCGATAAATCGGGATTGAAATTATGGCATGCGGGATAGGCTTCATCCAGATTGCCCATTACGATGATTAAGGCTTTGGAGCAATCAACGGTAAGCGGTCTGTAAAAATCTTCAAAAACTTGTTTCAGGAATGCCAGCAACTCAATGCCTGAAGATTTTCCGATGAAATTATCCAAGGCCTTTCTGTTCTTGAACTTCACCTTTACCTCTTCTAACAGCTTATCAAGAAAGTGATCATTGAACAACGATGATCCGCGTTTGATGGAATCGGCATCAATGAATGCACTGTGTACAAAATCGAAACGCTGATCCTTAATGCAACTTTTGAACAATTCGGGTTCTGACTCAAGCTTGCCATTGATGATTCGGATCTTTGAAACCAAAGCGCGTTCGAGGGCATTGATTGCACCGCTTAATTCGTAGGTAATGGTTTCATTATCTCTGGAAATTTGAAACGTACCGGAATCCATCAATTCCCAGATTAGTCGTAAACTCGGTTCATTTACCTCAGCACCATTGGCCTTTATGGTTCGTGCATGCTGGAATTCGTCAAAACCGATGATTAATGGCAGACCATTTCTGTGTGCATGTAAATCGTGAAATCGATTGCGCAGCGACCATTTGTGTTCTGCCGACTCTCCCATATCGCAATGGAAATACGACTGCCACTCAATCAATTCAACGAACCGTTTTACCAGCGATGTTTTCCCGGTTCCGGTCATGCCCCAAAGGTTAATTATCAGAGGTCGCTCCTGTAAATCCGGGAAAATATACCAAGGACGAGCCGTGTCAATAAATTGATCAATTACGCCATCTATGCCCGCAAATTCACTTTTGAGCAACTCTTTTGCACGCTGAAGACGAAGCATTTTGGATGTGAAATCATTTCCACTCGATACGGACATTTTTCTTCTTTTTCTAATTAAATAGTGAATGCTGTTATTTTATTTGAGAATTTGATAATAGCCAAAACAAGACAGTAAGCTATTTCAATAAAAAGTAGTGGTTTTCTAGCGTTCTTTCAACGCAGTAAACCTATAAAACGTATGCGCCACGATTTGGCGCGGTATTTATTTTAATCGTATTGATCACATATTCAGATTTTAAAAATTAAATCCTGAAAAGAATCTACCAAGGTTAACGGCGTAATGAAATAGATGTGTGTTAATACATCAAAAAAAATAATTGGGTTTAGCTTTCAGTTAAAGAACCAAACCTGCATAAAATATCAGCAAACGTAAAAACTAAAGATTAAAGCTATTGATTGATTTTTTGGTACTTAGAGTTATTGGTTGGATCTAGTTCGCCCAATAAGGCAATTACCTGTGCTTTTTCTTGTGCCGTACCTTCTTTAAAAATATTTACCAGTTCGTCTGATTTAGCATTGAAAAACAACTGCAGATTGTATGAAGCAGGCCTTTGCTTATTTACCTGCTGAAGTTTCTCCAGAGCTTCAATCACTGCCGACCTTCCCTGGTCCATTTTTGAATACATGTTATCGAGCCCCATCCTGTGGTACTTATAATTGGCCTCTCGCATCGGCTTAAAAACAGGATTAATATAGTTTTCTGTAAACCAATAGCGATTCCGTGGCGGTATATCGTTCGGTTTCCAACCTTTCGCTGCATCCTGCTGAGCGTTTTGTACTACTTGTTGGGCTTTCTGCCAATAAATGGTGCCCCCTTCCGGAGAAAATGAGTCGTAATCCATGGCAAGCATTACATAGGCATAATATCCTAAAAGACTTGCTAAACCTGATACGTAGGCATTGTCTGAAAATTCAATCGGTTGATATTCTAAGTATCTAAACTGAATGTCTTCGTCCATAAAATTCATCAACACTGTTCCATAATTGGTAGAATGTACTGGTCGGCGCAATTGAATTTGTAAGGATCCCGACATTTCATCGGGTTGGTTGTATTTTGTGATATTGAAGGTTAAATTACATTCAATACGCTCGTCTCGTTTAAACTGGTCGTTGGTCCAACGCGTATTGTTCATGAATTCCCGAATTGAAGTTTCGAGTGTTGTAAAAATCCGTTTATCGCTCAACTGAACCTGCTGCGAGAGTATGCTAACTCTGCAATTCAATTCTTGGGCTTGAACCGAAAGAGTACAAAATAAAATTACGCTGGTAATTAATCTTCTAATCATGATGGAAAATTTGGTCGAGAAAACCGGCTATCGATCTGGCCGCTTCGGCTTTAGATTGTTTTCCGAAATTCAGCCAGCCTGTTTCGGTACTAAATATTTCAATGGTATTGAAGTCGCTGCCAAAAACTGCATTCTGTTCTGAAAGTTCGTTGAGAACGATGAAGTCGAGGTTTTTATTTTGCAGCTTCGCCTCCGCATTCTTTTTTCCGTCGTTTGTTTCCAGTGCAAAGCCTCCAATATGCTGGTTTTCTTTTCGACTGGCAGCAAGTTCTTTCAGTATATCGGTTGTTCCGGTTAGCGTGATGTTGTTTGG
>JBKCFX010000516.1:0-1868 GCA_046303595.1 Bacteroidia bacterium | reverse complement strand
TGCAGATGCGTTGGTTCTTGAAGTATAAAAGTTGGGTAAAAGTAACGGCTGTTCCGTCTTACCACATGATGGAGTATCATTTTCTTAATAAGCAGGACGAAGAAATAAAATTGTGAGGATTAAATTTTTTCCTACTTTAAACCTGTCGTCGAATCGGTAGTTTCTATCTGTTTTTTAATGCGCCTTTCTTCTGATTCAGACTTTTTTATTCAATGATCTGGCAATACGTATCCCGCTTAATTCTGCGCTTTAGGCTGCCCATTATTCTTGCAATATCGGCGCTTACTGTTGTGATGGGTTATTTCGCATCAAAGGCTGAGATGACCTACACGATGGCGCAAATTCTGCCATTCGACGACCCGGATTATATTTCCTATTCGAACTTTAACAAGAAGTTTGGACAAGATGCCAATGTGTTGGTAATTGGATTTGAATCCGACAGCCTATTCAAACTCGATGTTTTTAACGATTGGATCGAAACATCCGAAAAACTCAAAAAGATTGAGGCAGTAAGAAATGTGCTTTCAATCGGTGGCATTCTGAATTTGACCCGAAACGATTCGCTGCAGCAGTTTGATATTGCGCCACTTATTTCTAGAAAGCCCGAAACCCAGGCCGAACTCGATAGTCTGAAAAACCAGATTCTGAACCTGCCTTTTTACCGCGAACTCCTTATTGCACCGGGTAAACAAAATGGGTATGCCACATTGATGCTGGTTACGCTCGACCAGAAAAGCATTGACCGCAAAGACCGCAAGGAATTGATTGAGCAGATTACCCAAATTGGGGATGCTTTTTCGGCCAAGCATAAATTCGAAATTCACTATTCGGGGCTACCCTATATCCGAACATTAAATTCCATTAAGTTACGCGAAGAGCTTGTGATGTTCCTCTGGATGTCGATGCTTATCACGGCCTTGGTGCTATACCTTTTTTTCAGATCGTTTAAAGCCATCATTTTCCCGATGCTGGTTGTGATAATTAGCGTAATCTGGTGCGTCGGAACCTTGGTGCTGCTTGGTTACAAAATCACTATTCTAACTGCATTGATACCGCCGCTGATTGTGATTATCGGCATTCCCAATTGCATTTTCCTAACGAACAATTTTCATCGCGAATACAAGGGCCATGGCAATAAGATAAAAGCCATTACGCGCGTGGTACAGCGCATAGGGAATGCAACATTTCTCACAAATTTCAACACTGCCCTTGGCTTCGTAACCTTCGCCTTTGTTGACAGTGCCTTATTGAAGGAATTCGGTATCCTTTCTTCAATAAATGTAATGCAGGTATTTCTGCTGAGCATTACAGTTCTGCCTATTTTCTATTCCTATATAAAAGCTCCGAAGCCAAAACAAACCAAGCATCTCGAAAACCGACGCATGCAGAAATTGGTCGACTGGCAGATTCTTTTGGTTACGAAATACCGACCTGCAATTTATGCTGCAACGGCCTGCATTATTGGCGTGAGCATTTGGGGAATGACCAAAATGCGCACTACCGGAAATTTCACCGACGATATTCCCGATTCGGATCGCATGATGGTCGACTTGCGTTTTTTCGAGTCGCATTTTCATGGCGTTATGCCTTTTGAGATTACCATTGATACGCGCAAGAAAAACGGGGTGATGAAGCTCTCGACCCTGAAAAAGATTGATCGTTTGCAACAAGTTTTGCGTGAGTATCCCGAATTTGCACGCCCGCTATCGATTGTTGAGGTTATTAAATTTTCCAAGCAATCCTTTTACGGCGGCGATTCGAGCGAATACAAGCTGCCCAATACCGAAGAAATCACGTTTCTACTTCCGTATGCTCAACAAACGGGTCTAAAAGCATCCTCTTCTGCTTCGTTCCTCGATAGCGCCAAA
>JBKCFX010000515.1:0-7116 GCA_046303595.1 Bacteroidia bacterium | reverse complement strand
TTGGGAGTTTTAAGAAGTATTTATCAGTAGTAAATTGTTGATAAATAAGAATATAAGACTTTTTCAGGGGCGACTAATAAGTGAATTTGCTTCGTAACCTTGATAGGAGTGCTTTGATTTATTGCTTCACCAAGATTCCATGTTGGAAACCCTTTGAATCTTGAATGCGGATAAGGTAAACACCTGCATCTAAATCCGAAAGATGAACAATGTTGGTGCTGAACTGTTTGATTAACTGTCCTTTTGTATCCAAAATTTCACCTCCAATAAAATCAGCGTGTTGAATTGTAATAAAGGCCGTGGCGGGATTGGGGTATACACGTAATTCATTTTTCTCTAATAAAGAATAGTCAGTTGAGGTTGGGTTTTCATTGTAGCGAAACAGATAGGCTTCGGAACTTGTGTTATTCGGTATCACCAGATTGGTTTCGCCGGCAGAAGGTTGAGTGGGTTTATCGAGTTGGCCGCAGACATGCGTTACCGGGCCGGTTAAGAGCACATCAAAAATTTGCTGGTTTCCCGATCCGGTTATATTGATTACATCACGGAGGCGATTATCGACGGTGAAGACTGCAACAAACGCATCACTCGAGTCGCCCGAATCATAACTCACCGGCGTTCCGGAAGGAAGCGTAAAATTTGCAGTTCCAGTAAAATGCCCGCCCGCTACTAAATAGCTGTCAAAGGTAAATTGCAGGGCATTTATACTTGCACTCAATCCAGATACACCCTGCATGGTAAAAGCCGAATTGATTTGTCCGTTTGATTCGTACCGTGCAATAAATGGAACCGCTGTAAGTCCTCCCGAATTAATGGTAACGATTCCAAAACTCGGATCGGCATCAAAACTGGTGCTGTTCATGGAGCCGCTAATCACAATTTCGTCCTGATCGCTTATGGTTATGGCATTTCCACTTTCTAGTGAATTCCCGCCAAGGTTAAAACCCCAGATTAATTGCCCGTTTATTCTGTCGTATTTAATTAGAAATGCATCGATGAAGCATGTTAGGTTGGTTGTGCCGCTGCCCGGATCAATATCGGCTGTTCCACCAATCATGCCGGTGCAGTACACAGCACCTTGGGAATCGAAATCCAAGGCCGATACAAAATCGATTGTGGCGTTGGTGGAGCCAAATGCGTTAAGCCAATTGTAGGTAAATTCGCCCGAATACTTGCCAATAAAACAATCGCCCGAATTGGCATTTGATGTTCGGATTTGAACGCCAGTGCCAAAATCAAAATCTACAGATCCTGAATATTGCCCACCGATAAATAGTTCGTCGGTATCAATATCACAGCGCATGCTGCGTATATCAATTATTCCGGTTGAGGAAAGGCTGCGATAATCTGCCAGACAGCCATCTGCTCCGTTTAACTTAATCAGAAAGCCTTCGAGGCTGTTGGCGGGTTGTGAAACAACGATGGTCGAATCTGGTCCGGGGTCTACATCCATTCGTCCGCTGAATCGCCCTGAAACCCATACATTGCCTGAATCGTCGGCGCAAATTGCAGACAATTGATCGGTTCCACTTCCTCCAACAGTCGAGATCCAAACAAGTTCTCCGAGTTCGTTGTAACATACCACAAATACATCCTGAAATCCATAACCAGTTAAGGTATTTCCGGCAATCTCCATTGGCCCGCTGAAACTGCCAGCAGCAATAATATTCCCATTTTGATTAACACAAATGCGCTGTGCTACATCACTCTGGCTGCCTCCCAATGTTTTGCCCCATTCGAATGGTTGGGCCATTGCGAAATGTTGAACAATGAATATGCAAAAACTCAGTATCGCTAGTTTCATTCGGTCTCAGTTACCAATTGTTATTGTGTAAAGTTAGCATTTATTGCCGAGTAAATTTTAAAACGGAATCTAGCTTTTTAACAAGGTTATAAAAAAGAAAAGGCTGAAAGTTTATGCTTTCAGCCTTTCAAACCATATGTTTCAATTAAAAAAATCGATAACGCTTATCGTCGACTTTACCTTTTTTCAGCATACTTGAGTACACACCGTTATCAACGCGTCCTTGTAGATTAGACGCAAGCGATTTCTTGTATTCTTTCAAATCGGCAGGGGGTGCAGGTGCTTCGGTAATTGTTTCCACAACATACACATATACACCTGTATTTCCGCGAATCGGCTCCGACAATTTAGAAGCTTTCGAAGCGGATATTGTACCGATAAGTTTTGGTTCAAATCCATAATTGGGAACTGAGTACGACCCAAATGTTAGCGTAGCCTGTGCATCAGCCGTTAGTTTCAAGCGCGAAGCAAGTGCATCGATTGAAGCAGCACCCGATGCTTGCATTTCCTTAACAAACTGATCGGCCTTTTTCTCGCGCTTCACATTCGCCTCCATATCTTCCTTAATTTGCTCAAGCGCAGGAATGCCTTTGTCGCGTTTACCGGTTAATGCTGCCACAACATATTTTCCATCGAACTCCATAACTTTTGAAACATCGTTCAAGTTTGTTTCTTCGTTGAATGCCCAGTTCACAAGTTCGCGCGAATTATTCAAATCGTTTACATTACGGTCTGTAGGGCGAACGGTTGAAGCTTTAACAATAAACAAATTCTTTTCTTTTGCACTCTTCTGAAATGCATCGTTGTTATCTGAATTTACAGCGAAATCATTTGCCTGTGCGAAAATTGCCTCGTTTGTTTTCGATGATGCTTCAACCGGTTTGGTTATCGAAACAATTCGAGCTTTGTTACTCGGTTTAGTTTTTTCCTGAATGTTAATGAGGTGAGCTCCAAATTGCGTTTTTACCACAACCAGGTCTCCAACTTTTCCATTGAAGCATGCATCGTTAAATTCCGGAACCATCATGCCTTCAGAAAAGTAGCCTAAATCGCCGCCTTTAACTTTGGATCCTGGATCGTCTGACAATAAGGATGCAAGCGCAGCAAAATCGCCTCCGCCCTGAACTACTTTTTTCAATGAATCGGCTTTGGCCATTGCTTTATCTTCGGCAATGCCATTTTGCGTCGAAATCAAAATGTGGCGTGCTTTAACAGAGTCGGAAGAAGATTTAAAACCAAGGAGTTTTACCAACTTCACTTCGCTCCCGTCTGAAACCGGCCCATAGACAGACCCTGGGGTTCCGGCGAAAACCAAGGAATCGATTTGAATGCCTAAACTGCCGCGTTTAACACTTTCTTCGCGGAACGGATTTGCAGAATTGGCATTGACAAACAAGGTGTCGTTCACAGCGGTCTGAAATTGCTCCTTCAAGTTCCCCATTGTTTTCATCAATTCATCGCGGTCTTCGGGACTTGGATTAACTTGGAACACAATATACTCCAGTTTGCGGCTTTCATCTTGCTGCTCGTATTCGTGTTTGTGTTCTTCGTAATATTTCGTATAATCTTCGTCAGTAACCTTTATAGTAGAATCGGCTATGGTATCGTAACGCTTGGCAATTAAACGGTATGCAACGTTTTTATTCTTCTCTGCGAAATCGCGTTTTGCAGCGGCAGTGGTAACATAAATACCTTTCTTAATAAGGTTGTTGTATTTCGATTTGCGGCGTGCCTTCATGAGCGACTTTTCGAAATCTCCCCACGATTCGCGGTATTTACCATCCGGGTCGTTTTCCTCGGTTAATTGCGTTTTGAGGAACTTTATTACCTTGTTGCGATCGAACTGCTTCGTTATTGAGTCTTGAAATAAAGGAATCTGCTGTACCTGTGGATCGACATTTTCGCCCTGCACCATATCAAACAATTCGTCTTCGGGTACGGCAACACCCGCATTTTCGAGCTCCGGATTGAAGAGGTAATTGTCGAGATATTCGTTCCATATTTCGTTCAACAATTGCTGGCGTACATTATCGTCGACCGAACTTTGATTCTGATTGCGCTTGTATTTTGCTTCTGCAGCTTCGAGTTTATTGGCAAATTCTTCGCCCGAAATGGTATTGCCGTTAATTTCACCAACATCATTGCTACTGAATATGCCTCGTCCTGAAGTAAGTAAATCCTGTAAAACAAAAGATAATAGTGCGAGGCCAATTACGACTACAACGATGGTTCCTGCACGCGAGCGAATTCTTTCTAAAACTGCCATTTGAATGTAAAATTCTGTTAATTTTTCGGGCTGCGAATATAAAGATTTTTTTCCACCATGCGATTTTTTGCGGCATTTTATTAATTTATCGGGTGCGAACCGTTACGGTGGTATTGTTATTCACCGAACCACCTGCGTTTTTAATCTTTTGCTGAATTTCTGCGCGACGCAGTTGAAGGTCAAGTTCGCGATCCTCTTTCTCGCGTTTAGCAACTTCGGCCAGTACAATTTTATAATTCACGGTTAGGTTCAGGTAAAATTGCACGGCCGGCTCGGCGAGATCAGGATTTAGAACCACGTCGAACTGGCCGTATGGAACTTTTTCATAGTAAACGGTGGAAGGTTTTTCGGAATAATTGATATCAACCGTTTTTTCCTTTCCGGGTTTATCGGCTTTAATTTTAGGCTGCGTTGTATGCGCAGCGGTATATTTTACATAGCGTTCCATGGGGTAAACCGATCCTTGTGTACTGGCATAATGTTGGGCCTCTAGTGTAAAACCCATTCGGGAATACGATTCGGTTTTTCGAGCAATAATATCCTCGGCTTTCTTGCGCAATTGTTCGTAAATCAAATCCATATCGGCAATGTTATAATCGATTTTTACCAAGTCGTAAATCTCGGCCTTAGCAGCGGCACTAATTAGATCGTTAATGCGGTCGTGTTCTTCAAATTTTACGTGGATGTTCTTCTTCATCTCAAATCCTGCAGGCACTTCGTTAAAGGTTTTTGAATAGCGCTTTTCGGTACTTTCGAAATCGTATTTTGGTACCATTGAGATAAAATCGACATGGGTTGACGCAATTGAAATGCCTACCTTTTTGAGTTCATCAAATACCTGATTGAGCCGAATGTCCATCAACGAATCGGTTTCCTCGATTGATTCGCCTACCTGGGTTACGCTCAAAAGCGCCACATAACTGTTGGCCCGCATGTTAATCATTACATCAGCCTTGATGGGTGTGCTGGTAGGATTTGTGGAAGTTGGATTTAAATTCACGCCACGCGGTTGATTATACGGCACAAAACCATTGCCATACGAATCGATGTAGTTAGAATTGCCGAGCGAATACGTTGCATTGCCGGTTGATGCAGCTTGAATGGTGTTGCCGGCCGATTGAGCATATCCAGACATCGAGAGGGCTAAACACGCTAATGAAGAAAGTGTTTTCATGGGTTTGATTTTAAAGTACTGTGCGGCTTATGGCAAAGGCATTTTAGCGTTCAATTCACTTTCGAAATAATTTTTAACCAACTGATTAAAAGGAATATAAATTCCTGTTTCGTTCCATTGGCCGCATCAAATTATGCGACTTGCATGAAGAAATATACCTTCGCCGCGTGAACCCAAATAGTATTGTTGTAACCGGAATCGGTACGGTAAATCCCATCGGACTCACTGCGGCCGAAACATGGCAATCGCTGCTTCAAGCTAAATCGGGCATTTCGAGGATAACGCGGTTTGATGCATCGGCTTTCGCAACGCAGTATGCCGGACAAATCGAAGGATTCGATCCTGCAAAATTCCTCTCGCCAAAGGATGCGCGTAAAATGGACCGGCTTGTATGGTATGCGCTTGCTGCTTGCGATGAAGCATGGAATCAATCTGGTTTGGGAACACACGCTTTTGACGCCTTGCGTTGCGGAGTTTCATGGGCTTCGGGCAATGGAGGGATTGAGAGCATCGACCACGCATTGCTCGAATACGCTGAACAAAAAGATCGTCCGCGCTTTTCACCTTTCTTTCAGTCGAAAGCCTTGCCCGATTCTGCTTCGGGTTGGATTGCGGCGCGCTATCGTTTACAAGGTCCAAACCAGCTTTCGGTTGCCGCCTGTGCCTCGTCGAATGCTGCCATTTTTACGGCATTGCTTTATTTGAAGGCCGGAATTTGTGATGCAATGATTGTTGGCGGTTCGGATGCCCCCATTACGCCATCGGTATTTGGAGGGTTTGGAGCGATGAAGGCGCTTACAACCAATCCCGATATGCATGCCGCATCGCGTCCGTTTGCTGCGAGCCGTGATGGATTTGTGGCAGGTGAAGGCGCTGGTGCACTTGTGCTGGAAACCTATGCGCATGCCGTTAAACGCAATGCTCCGATTCTTGCCATTTTAAGCGGATGCGGAAATGCGAACGACGCATATCATCCTACTGCAGCTGAAGAGCAGGGGAGTGGAACTTATAATTCAGTTGGTATGGCTTTGCAAATGGCAGGAATAAAGCCCGAGGAAATAGACCTGATTAATCCGCATGCCACATCGACGCCAAACGGCGATTTGGCCGAATACAATGGATTGTATCGCGTATTTGGAAAATCGCTTGTAAACATTCCGATGGCCGCAACAAAGTCGATGACCGGGCATTTGCTCGGTGCGGCGGGCGCCTTAGAAGCGGTTTGTTGTATCATGTCGCTGCAGAAGCAACATTTACCTTCGGGCCGCAATGTTTATGAATTCGAGCCCTCGATAGCCGAACGCGGTATAAACATTTGCAAAGAGCACCGAGCAGCAGAGATTCGGCATGCCTTAAGTCATTCGGCAGGTTTTGGCGGGCACAATGCAACGGTCGTATTTAGTCGATTTGTTCATTAAGTGCATTTTATTTATTTAAAATAGAGTCTACAGCCGAAAACGCATACCTTACACGTCCGAAAATGTGTGAATTCATTCAAATTTATTAGCAAAGTCAATTGTGTTGATAAGTTAACCTTGACTTGTGGCGATTGCTTTTGTAGGAATCCTATCCCCCCTACCCTAAAGGCGAAGCTACGAAAAATCCAAGCGGATAGTCGTAAATAAACGTTTGTAAACGTTTAAAACGGATAGCGTGAGGAAGTAATGTGCAGCAGGTAGAGGTGTATTGCATTTTGTAATTGCAGAAGCAAAGGCGTAACACTCTAACCACGCAGTTGCAGGGCAAGCGGATAAAGAAAGGCATATATGGAAAGATACCGATATTGATACGGGCCAAGGTGATCTTGGAACAGGCGTAATTTTTTAAGTAGAAAGTTGGAAAGTAGGTAGGAGAAAGTGAAAAGTGGAGAAA
>JBKCFX010000514.1:0-1179 GCA_046303595.1 Bacteroidia bacterium | reverse complement strand
GAACATAGGTGCTTATGGTGTAGAAATCAAAGATGTTTTTCATTCGCTCGAAGCCATCGATCTCGAAAGCGGAACAACACGCAGTTTCGACCTGCAGCAATGCGCTTTTGGTTACCGCGAAAGTGTGTTCAAGCATGCACTCAAAGGTCACTATATGATTGCCTCCGTAACCTATCGCTTGCGAAAAAAAAACCACGAACTGAAACTCGATTATGGCGATATCCGAAAAGAGCTCGAAATACAAGGCATTTCGCACCCCGGAATAGCGGATGTGAGTCGCGCGATTATTGCAATCCGCAGCAGTAAATTGCCCGATCCGAATGTTTTGGGAAATGCAGGCAGTTTCTTTAAAAATCCGGTTGTTTCAGAAGCAATCGAGCAAAAAATAAGGGAGAAATATCCCGAATTGGTGGCATATTCGGCAGGCGAAGGCCTTAAAAAACTTGCTGCAGGATGGCTAATCGAAAAAGCGGGATGGAAAGGTTTCCGCCGCGGCGATGCTGGCGTTCACAGCAAACAGGCGCTTGTACTCGTAAATTATGGATCAGCCACCGGTGCCGAAATCTGGCAGTTGTCGGAAGATATTGTGCGAAATGTTGAAGAAATATTCGGAGTGCTTCTCGAACGCGAAGTGAATATCCTTTGATTGCTTCTACCGAATTTAGTAGTTTCGCCCAAACAACGTGATGAAGATTCTCTTTGTTGTACCCTACCCTACCGGAAAGGCCCCGAGCCAACGTTTTCGTTTTGAGCAATATTACCCATTGCTCGAATCAAATGGCATTCGCTTCCACATTAAGCCCTTTTTGAGCGATGCAGTATGGGAAATTTTGTATAAACCGGGACGATTTCATCTGAAGGCCTGGGCTATATTTTCGGGATTGATCAATCGGTTTGCCTTGTTATTCAAACACAAATCATACGATTATATTTTCATTCACCGCGAAGCGACTCCAATCGGACCGCCTTTTTTCGAGTTCATCGCCTCGCGCTTTTTACGGAAGAAAATTATTTACGATTTCGACGATGCCATCTGGATTCCAAATTTTTCAGAGGCCAATTCTTTTTTCTCATTTCTAAAAGGATATAAAAATGTAAAAAAGATTTGCCGTTACGCATTCAAGGTATCGTGCGGTAACGAATACCTCTGTGAGTTTGCCCGCAAATACAATTCAACCG
>JBKCFX010000513.1:0-5949 GCA_046303595.1 Bacteroidia bacterium | reverse complement strand
ATTCGAAAGCGTTGGCTCGATAATCATTTTTTTGGTGGCGTGTTTTCTGCCGAATGGGATGCCAGCAGCCGCATACAAATTATTTTCTGTGGAGGCGCTAATGTTTATACCGGCAAACATTTTGGCGAAGTGGTTTGGGCGCAGTATGCCGACGCGCTACCGCTCGGTTTTCGCTACTACGATAATGATGCACAGAAGGTGGATGTCAACGCCTACCTGAAGTCGACTATTGATCTTGGGAAAGGCGTTTATGGCCTGGTTGATTTGCAGCTGCGCTCGGTGAATTATGCTTTCTTGGGATATAATCAATACCTTGATCCTGTGCAGCAAAAAGTACCGCTACTTTTTTTCAATCCGAAAGCCGGTATTACGTGGGAGCCAAGTTCGGCACATCGCCTTTTTGTGTCGCACAGTGTGGCACAGCGGGAGCCCGTTCGAGACGATTTTACACAATCGAGTGTTGAAAGCAGGCCAAGCCCGGAACGCCTCCACGACAGCGAATTGGGGTATCGGTATGCAGCGGGTAAACTAAAAGGCGGATTCACCGCATATTGGATGCAATACCGTAACCAGTTGGTATTAACCGGTGAAATCAATGATGTGGGGGCTTACAACCGGGTGAATATCGCTCGGAGTTACCGCGCCGGAGTTGAAATCGAATTGGCTATTAACCTGCATAAAAAACTTGATTTTAGTGGAAACATATGCTTTTCACAAAACAAAATAGCCGAATTTACCGAGTATGTCGACGATTGGGATACCGGCCTGCAGCAGGCTATCGCATACCGAAATACAGACCTTGCCTTTTCGCCTCGTATTACATCGGGTGCAACACTAAGTTGGAATCCATTTTCAACAGTCCATCTTGATGGTATTTTTCGGAGTGTTGGCAAGCAATATCTCGATAATACACAAAGCAACGATCGCAGCTTGCCCGGCTTCTTTGTGCAAGATTTTCGGGTGCGTTTTTCGGGCGACGAATCAAGCAACGGTCGCATTGGCATTAGCTTCCTTATTGCCAACGTGTTTAACAAGCAGTATATTCCCAACGGATATACGTTTTCTGGAATTAGCGGAGGACAGCGGCTCAATTTCAACTATATGTTTCCGCAGGCTGGTAGAAATTATATGGTGATGGTGAACTTGTCGATTTAGCAAATAAATTTAAATGTCGAAAGCCGGCGAATTGGATGCTTATGGCTTTACGTGGAACGCAATATTCTCGATTCTACATGCCGAAGACAATCTATACATAGGGCTTGTACGCTATAAGGAAATCATTTCGCAATATTATGTTATGCCCCTGCGGAGAAGCGTTTGCGTTGCGCAGTTCAATCCGGCAATCCCATGATGGGTGTTTTGCCATCGGTAATAATTACCTTGCTGTTATTTGATTCGCTTAAATTCATAAAAGCTTCAATAGATTTATACTTAAGGATTGTGGGGGTGAGGCTTGAATTCATCAACTCATTTGCCTGTTTGATGCCCTCAGCTTCGATTACTCTTGCCGATTTTTGACCTTCGGCCCGCAGGATATCACTCTGCTTTTGACCTTCGGCAGCAATAATGGCAATTTGTTTAGCGCCTTCGGCTTCAATAACTTTTCGCTGAGCGTCTTTGGTTTCACGCTGAAGGATAAACTCCATCCGTTGCGCATCCTGCTCGGCTGGTAATTTATCTTCAATTGCTTTCGAAAGACCTGCCGGTAGTGTAATATTTTTCATCAAAACAGCCTCAATTATAAACCCACGCGGTTCTAGCGTAACCAGCATTTGTTCGCGAATTTCCTTCTCTATCTTTGAGCGTTCGGCACTGTGCATATCTTTCGCCATAAATCGCGCACAAACATCGGCCGATGCGCTTCTAAAAACCGGAAGAATGATTACTTCTTCAAAATCGAGCCCAATGGTTTCAAGCATTTCAATCGCAGAGTTAGACTTAATTCGGTAAAGAATCGATATCTCCGACTTGATTGTCAAGCCTTCCTTAGAGGGCAAACCCGTTGATATTTCTAGATTTACGGTTCGCACCGGAATTTTAATCACTCGTGTGGTTAGGGGATTAAACACTACTAAACCAGGAGAAATGGCGCGCTTACCTACTTTACCAAGGCGTCGTTTAACGCCCACCTCACCCTGTATGATGCGTGTACACGAAGTTAAAATCGTTGTAACAAAAAGAATCGAAATAATGGCACGTAGATTCATATGGCTTTTAAGACACATAACAAAAAAGCACATATGCGGTTCTTAAAAACCATGCATTAGGGATAGAACCCCAAAACCAATAGCCGTAATCACCAGGTGCTTATTCCTAGGTTTGTCTCTTCGCGTTTAAGAGTGAGCCTTTACAAAGGTACTAATCACACATATCCAAGTTTTAGGATTCTTGGCGTGACACCTAAACACTGAGCTCGTCTTTTCCTTCGAAGACTACCCTTTCAAGGCTTCAGCCCCACCCACAATTTCGAGAATCTCGTTGGTAATGGCGGCTTGGCGAGCTTTGTTGTAGCTCAAGCGAAGTTCTTTCAACATTTCCTTCGCATTGTCGGTTGCCTTATTCATAGCCGTCATACGCGCCCCATGTTCTGCGGCATGCGAGTCGAGAACGGCTTTGTATAACTGAATTTTCAGTGATTTCGGGATGAGCTCGCGTACGATTTCTTCCTTATTTGGCTCGAAGATATAGTCGATGGACGATGTTTGTTGTACCGATTTTTCGGGTGGAAGCACCGGTAAAAACTGTTCTTCTGTGGTAATCTGAACAGCTGCATTTTTAAATCGGTTGTATAACAAAATAACGCGGTCGAATTCACCAGCAGCAAAGCCTTGCATGATGCGTTCGGCAACCGGAGCAACCTTTTCGAAACTGAGTCCGTCGAATACCTGATTGTGGCTGCTCAAGACATTCATCTTTGCGCGTGTCAACGCATCGGTAGCTTTTTTACCAATCGTTATGTATGTCACATTCCCGGCATCATCCTGCGCTTTGTATTGCGTTGCAACAAGGTTACGGGCAGCCTTTAATACATTGCTGTTGAAAGCGCCCGCCAAACCACGGTTTGAGGTTACTGCAACAAGTAGAATTTTCTTCGGCTCGCGCTGTACCGAAAACTCACCACCTTCTGCAGCATCGATTGTACTGCTCAGATTGCCCAAAATTTCTTTGAGTTTCTCGGCATACGGTCGCATTTGCGTAATCGCATCCTGTGCCCTGCGCAACTTAGCCGCCGATACCATTTTCATGGCGCTGGTAATTTGCTGCGTTGAGTTTACCGAAACAATTCTATTGCGAACTTCCTTTAAATTGGGCATTGGGCTTCGATTGAATCAATTATTTCACAAGAGAAGAAGCAACATCGGCAGCAACTTTGTCGAGCACGGCAGTGATTTCGTCGGTATATTTTCCGGCTTTCAATTCGGCAAGGGTAGCAGGATGCTGCAAACGCAACATACTGAGGTAATTTGTTTCAAATGCTTTAACCTGATTCACCGGCACATTACGCATCAAGCCTTTTGTTCCGGCGTATATAATAGCAATTTGATCCTCAACCTTGAATGGTGTGTACTGTGGCTGCTTCAAGATTTCCACGTTACGCGCCCCTTTGTCGAGTACGAATTTTGTTGCTGCATCGAGATCTGAGCCAAATTTTGCAAACGCTTCAAGCTCGCGGTATTGCGCCTGGTCGCCCTTAAGCGTACCGGCAACTTTCTTCATCGACTTGATTTGTGCATTACCACCCACACGCGATACCGAAATACCAACGTTAATCGCCGGTCGTACACCTGAGTTAAACAAGTTCGACTCCAAGAATATCTGTCCGTCGGTAATCGAAATTACGTTGGTTGGAATGTATGCCGAAACGTCGCCCGCCTGAGTTTCAATAATCGGCAGTGCCGTTAAGGAACCGCCTCCCTTTACCAAATGGCGGATAGACTCGGGCAAATCGTTCATTGCTTGCGCAATGCTATCGGTAGCGTTGATCTTGGCGGCACGCTCGAGCAAACGGCTATGCAAGTAGAATACGTCGCCCGGATAAGCCTCGCGTCCCGGAGGACGACGCAGAAGAAGAGATACCTCACGGTACGCAACGGCCTGTTTTGAAAGATCATCGTAAACGATCAATGCCGGACGGCCGGTATCGCGGAAATATTCGCCAATGGCAACCCCTGCAAACGGAGCGTAGAATTGCATTGGAGCCGGATCAGAAGCTGTTGCGGCAACAACAACGGTATAGGCCATTGCTCCGTTTTCTTCAAGCGTTTTTACAATGTTTGCCACGGTAGATCCTTTCTGACCAATTGCAACGTAGATGCAATATACAGGCTGACCGGCATCGTAAAATTCTTTCTGGTTGAGGATGGTATCGATGCACACAGCAGTTTTCCCTGTTTGGCGGTCACCGATTACCAATTCGCGCTGACCGCGGCCAATCGGAATCATCGCGTCGATCGCCTTGATACCCGTTTGAAGTGGTTCGTTCACCGGCTGGCGGTAAATTACACCGGGAGCTTTGCGCTCCAAGGGCATTTCATATACTTCGCCTTGAATTGGGCCTTTTCCGTCGATGGGTTCGCCAACCGTATTCACAACACGACCGGCCATGCCTTCGCCCACTTTAATTGAAGCAATGCGATTGGTACGACGAACCACATCGCCTTCCTTGATGTCGTTAGAGGAACCAAGCAATACTGCTCCCACATTGTCTTCCTCAAGATTTAGTACGATGCCTTGCAATCCGTTTGAGAATTCAACAAGCTCACCGGCTTGCACATTGTTCAGACCGTAAATGCGGGCAATACCATCGCCCACCTGGAGCACGGTGCCTACTTCTTCGAGTTGAACATCGGTATTAAAACCAGTTAACTGTTGTTTCAGAATTGCAGAAACTTCTGCAGGTTTGATTTCAGCCATTGTCTATTTTATGTGATGCAACCTGGGTTACAAAGATTTTACAAAATAATTTTTTTCAAATTCACGTCTCAATTTTTCCAGTTCGCCCGATATACTGGCATCGAACTGTTTATCGCCAAAACGCAATACAAATCCACCAATTAGGGTGGGGTCAATTCGCTCCTCCAATTCCACAGATTGATTGGTGCTGTGTTTAAGAATGAGCTCTTTTATTTTAGTACGGAATGAATCGTCAACCGGAACAGCTGTTACCAAAGTTGCTTCTTCAATGTTATTGTTTTCGAGGTAGAGCAGCACAAACTGACGGGCAATTTGTGGAATTACCATTTCGCGGCGTTTCTTAACGAGCAGGTCGAGGAAAGCACCAACAGTAGTTCCCAGATGTCCGTCGAAAATCTGATGCAGAATGGCCGCCTTCTTATCTGCTTTGATAATTGGGCTGTGCAAAAGGTTTTCGAGTTCGCGGTTTTCGGCAATGGTAAGATTCAGCAAATGCATATCGGCACTTACTTTTTCAAGTTCATTGCGTTCAATAGCGAGCTTGAAAATAGATTTTGCGTAACGAAGTCCTGCTTTTGATTGCTGCATTTTCTAACCCGTATTAATTCAATTTGGCATCAGCAACCAGTTTCTCCGCAAGTTCTTTCTGACGTGCATCGTTTGAAAGGTCCTGTCGAACGAGCTTTTCGGCAACATCCAAGGAAAGCGTTGCAACCTGATTTTTAATTTCGGTGATGGCCTTCTGGCGTTCAATTGAAATTGCAGCTAAAGCGTCGGCCTTAATTTTATCTGCATCCGCAATCGATTTACTGCGCGCATCGCTGATGATTTGATCGCCTGCTTCGCGTGCAGACTTTAAAATTGCATCGCGTTCTTGACGGGCTTGCTTGATAAGCTCTTCGTTCTGTGATTTGAGCTGCGTCATTTCCTGCTTCGTCTTTTCGGCTAAATCAAGCGCATCGCTGATTTTAGTTTCGCGTTCTTCAACAGCGCTTAGAATCGGCTTCCATGCGAACTTGCGCAGTAAAAAAATCA